>NZ_JBJLSH010000029.1:0-54257 GCF_050871905.1 Kineococcus haloalkalitolerans | reverse complement strand
CATCGCCCAGACCCTCAACGTGCTGCAGGCGATGATCCTGACCGACGGGGACGCGCTGGTCCTGACGCCCAGCTACCACGTGTTCGCGATGAACAAGGGCCACCACGACGCCGACTCCCTGCCCCTGGCGGTGCGCGGGCAGGTCCCCGTGCAGCGGGTGGGCGAGCAGGAGCTGCAGACCTTCTCCGGCTCGGCCAGCACCAAGGACGGCCGCGTCCTCGTCTCCCTGAGCAACCTGGACGCCGAGGAGCCGCTGGAGGTCCGGATCGACGTGCGCGGCAGCGCCGTCCTCTCCCCCACCGCGCGCCTGCTGGCCGCCGACGACGTCCGCGCCCACAACACCGCGGACGCCACCCCCGTGCAGCCGCGCGACCTCGACGGCCTGCACGTCGACGACGGGCAGCTGCGGCTGACCCTGCCGCCGCACTCCTTCGCCACCGTGAGCTTCGCGACCGGCGCCTGAGCCCCCCGCACGACCGGCACGACCCCGCTCCACCGCACGCCCGACCGCACACCCGGCACCGAGCGCCGTCCTCGCGCTCCGGCACGACTCCCCAAGGGAGGGGACCCACGTGAACGCGCAGTCTCCGCTGTCCTCGAAGATGATCGCCGCGGCCCTGACCCGCCGCCGCATGCTGGCCCTGTCCGCCCTCGCCGGCGGCACCGCCCTGACGGCCACCGCCTGCTCCTCCAGCTCCTCCGGGTCCAGCGACCCCAACAGCTTCACCTTCTGGTCCTTCACGGGCATCAACCAGGGCGACTCGGTCGAGACCTACAAGGAGCTCGCACCCGACATCACCGTCCGCCTCACCGAGGTCGGCAGCACCCAGGAGACCGCGCAGGCCCTCACGACCGCCCTGGCGGGCGGCAACGTGCCGGACCTCGTCCTGATCCAGGCCGGCGACATGCCCAAGTTCATGAAGAACCCCGGCAACTTCACCGACCTGGCCACCCTGGGCGCCGACGAGATCCAGGGCGACTACGTGGACTGGGTGATCGAGCAGGTCATCACCCCCGAGGGGCAGATCATCGGCATCCCCACCGACGTCGGCGGCATGGGCGTGGCCTACCGCATCGACCTCATGGAGGCCGCGGGCCTGCCGACGAACCGCGACGAGGTCAGCGCCCTGTGGCCGACGTGGGAGGACTTCATCGCCACCGGCCAGCGCTACACCGAGGCCACCGGCAACGCCTTCATCGACAACGCCGCCACCACCGTCTTCCTGCAGGCCGTCTCCCAGGGCACGGAGCAGTACTACTCCCGCGACGGCGACCTGGTCTACGAGACCAACCCGACCGTCCGCGAGTCCTTCGACCTCGGTCTGCAGGCCATCGCCGCCGGCATCACCGCCCGCCTGGAGAGCTTCACCGAGGGCTGGAGCGCCGGCATGGCGCAGGGCGCCTTCGCGGCCGTGGCGGCGCCGTCGTGGATGCTCGGCTCCATCCGCTCCAACGCCCCCGACACCGAGGGCATGTGGGACATCGCGACGATCCCCGGTGGCAGCGGCAACTGGGGCGGCAGCTACCTGAGCATCCCGGCACGGGCGGCGAACCCGCAGGCGGCGTGGGACTACATCGCGACGATGCAGTCCCCCGAGCAGCAGCTCCAGCACTTCCTGAACTCCGGCTCCCTGCCCACCACGCCGGAGAACTACGTCAAGCCCGAGCTGATCGAGCTGACCGACCCGTTCTTCAACGACGCCCCCACCGGCCAGATCTTCACCCAGGCCGTCCTCGGCCTCGAGCCCTTCCTCAACGGCGAGTTCAACTCCGAGATCAGCAACGAACTGCTCAACGCCCTCAACGGCGTCGAGAGCGACGGCGCGCCGGCCGACGCCGCCTGGGACACCGCCATCAGCAACATCAAGACGGCGATCGGCGCCTGATGACCGCCACGCTGACGCCGGGGCGGCTGCGCAAGCCGCCCCGGCCCACGGCCACCCGGCCGGTGGAGCGCCGGTGGGAGAAGCTGGCGCCCTACGGCTACGTGGCGCCGTTCTACGTCCTGTTCCTGATCTTCGGCCTCTTCCCGCTGCTGTTCACCTTCTACGTGGCGCTGTTCGACTGGAACCCGATCGGCGAGCAGACCTTCGTCGGGCTGCAGAACTTCCGCGACCTGGCGAACGACCCGCGCTTCTGGAACGCGCTGCGCAACACCTTCAGCATCTGGATCATCTCGACCGTCCCCCAGCTGCTGCTGGCGCTGGTCCTCGCGCAGGTCCTCAACAGCGCCTTCCTGCGCTTCGCCAGCTTCTTCCGCATGGCGATGCTGCTGCCGTACATCACCTCGGTGGCGGCCACGACCATCGTCTTCGCGCAGCTGTTCAACCGCGACTACGGCCTGCTCAACTGGTTCCTGGGCTTCTTCGGCGTCGAGAACATCGACTTCATGTCCACCGCGCTGGGCAGCCACCTGCTCATCTCGGCGATGGTCATCTGGCGCTGGTTCGGCTACAACACGCTGCTCTACCTGGCGTCCCTGCAGGCCGTCCCGCGCGACCTGTACGAGGCGGCGGCCGTGGACGGGGCCGGCCCGGTCAAGCAGTTCTTCCACATCACGCTGCCCTCGCTGCGGCCGGTGATCATCTTCACCGTGATCATGTCGACCATCGGCGGCCTGCAGATCTTCACCGAGCCGCTGCTGCTGTCCAACGGCCTCCTGACGTGCGGCACGGCGCGCCAGTGCCAGACGCTGTCGCTGTTCCTCTTCGAGCAGGGCTTCGGCTCGTTCAAGTTCGGGTACGGCTCGGCCATCGGCGTCGCGCTCTTCGCGATCATCGTCGTGGTCGCGTTCGTCAACTTCGTCCTGTCCAGCCGCGTGGGGAAGAAGGCCTGAGGATGACCATCACCACCGAGCCCCCGCGCAACGGTCCGGCCCCGTCCCGGCCGGCGCGGAAGCCGCGCCGCAAGGGCATCGTCCGCGTCCGCTGGTACACCTACGTCGTCCTCGGCCTGGCGGCCGCGGCGTGCATCTTCCCGATCTACTGGATGTTCGTCGTGTCCTCGGTCGGCTCGGCGGCCGCGACCCAGCTGCCGCCGCGCGTCGTGCCCGGCGGCAACTTCCCCGCCCTGGTCCAGCTCGTCTTCGAGACGGTGCCGTTCCTGCGGTCGCTGTTCAACAGCCTCGTCGTCGCCGCCTTCATCGCGGTCGGGCAGGCGTTCCTGTGCTCGCTGGCCGGCTTCGCCTTCGCGAAGATGACCTTCTGGGGCCGCGACGTCCTCTTCCTCGTCCTCGTGCTGACGATGACCGTGCCGGCGCAGCTGGCCGTCATCCCGCAGTACATGGTCATCTCCCGGCTGGGCTGGGTGGACACGCTGCAGGCCCTCATCGTGCCGGGCCTGGTGAGCGCGTTCGGCATCTTCTGGATGCGCCAGCACATCAGCGCCACCATCAGCGACGAGCTGCTGCAGGCCGCCCGCATGGACGGCTGCAACTCCTGGCAGATCTACGCGCGGATCGCCTTCCCCGTGGTGCGCCCGGCCGCCGCCGTCCTGGGCCTGCTCGGCTTCGTCAACGCCTGGAACGACTTCCTGTGGCCGTTCATCGTGCTGAAGTCCCCCGACATGTACACCGCGCAGATCGCCATCAAGGCGCTGCAGAGCAACCTGTCGGTCGACCTCGGCCTGGCCATGGCCGGCTCCTTCCTGGTGACCGTGCCGCTGCTGGTGCTGTTCGCCTTCTTCGGACGCCAGATGGTGTCCGGCATCATGGACGGCGCGTTCAAGGGCTGACACCATCCTCCCCTCTGACCGCTGTCACCGTCGAGAGCACCTGAGGAGCACCACCGTGAGCCAGACCACCGCAGAGCTGAGCGACGAGCAGGTCGAGCACTTCCTCGACAAGGGCTACGTCGTGCTCGAGGGCTGCTTCGACGCCGAGCGGGCCCGGCCCGTCGTGGAGCGCGCCTGGCAGCGCCTGGGCGTGGACCCCGACGACCCGTCGACGTGGACGCGCCCGCGCGTGCACCTGCCGTCGGAGCAGCACGTGGACGCCGCCGAGTTCGCCCCCCGCGCCTACCGCGCGGCGTGCCAGCTGCTCGGCGGCGAGGAGCGGGTGCGCACGCCCTGGCACTGGTCCGACGGCATCATCGCCAACCTGGGCGTCGGCGCGGACCGCCCCTTCGAGGAGCCGTCGGCGGCCGTGCCCGGCTGGCACAAGGACGGCGACTTCTTCCGCCACTTCCTCGACTCCCCCGAGCAGGGGCTGCTGACGATCGTGCTGTGGACCGACGTGCACTCGCGCGGCGGCGGCACGTTCGTGGCCACCGACTCCGTCGGGGTGGTCGCCCGGTTCCTCGCCGAGCACCCCGAGGGCGTCCTGCCGGACGACCTGCAGCAGACGAAGCTGATCCGGCAGTGCCGGGAGTTCACCGAGCTGACGGGCAAGCAGGGCGACGTGGTGCTGCTGCACCCCTTCGTCCTGCACGCCACGTCGCAGAACGTCCTGCGGGCCCAGCGGCTCATCACCAACCCGCCGCTGAGCCTGCGCGAGCCGATGGACTTCGGCCGGTCCGACCCCTCCCCCGTGGAGCGGGCCGTGCTGCGCGGGCTCGGCGTGGACCGGCTGGACTTCCGGCCCACCGCCCCGCGCGAGGACGTGGTGCCCGAGCGGCTGCTCGCCCACCGCGAGGGCCGGGCGGTCAGCCGGTGAGCGCGGGCGCGCCGGCGGTCCCGGCGCCGTCGCGCGTGGTGCGGCGCCTGGACCCGGTGGTGCTGGGCGAGCCGGACGAGCCGGACGCCGCGGTCGTGTTCGACGACCCGGACCACCCCGGTGAGCGGCTCGTGCGCGGTGTCACCGTCCCGACCCTGACGCCGTTCCTGCCGGCCCCCGGCGCGGGGGACGGCACGGCAGTGGTCGTCGCCCCCGGCGGCGCGCTGCACCTGCTCGCCATCGACAACGAGGGCGAGCACGTCGCCGGGCGCCTGGCCGCCCGCGGCACCGCGGCCTTCGTCCTGCGCTACCGCCTCGTGCCCACCCCCGCGGACGCCGCCGGGTTCGAGGCCGTCCTGCACGCCAACGTCGGCGACCGCGGGCGCATGGCCGAGGTGTCCCGCGAGCGCCGCGCACCCGCTCTGGCCGACGGCGAGGCCGCCCTGCGCGCCGTGCGCGAGCGCGCCGGCGAGTGGGAGGTGGACCCCGCGCGGGTGGGGATGCTCGGCTTCTCCGCCGGGGCGTACGTGTCGCTGGTGACGACGCTGGACACCGCGCCCGGTCGGCGCCCGGCGTTCCTGGCGCCGGTGTACCCCGCCTGGTGGGGCGAGGTCGAGGTGCCCGCGGACGCGCCGCCGCTGTTCCTGGCGTGGGCGGACGACGACGAGCTGGGCGAGACGATCGTCGGTTCCTGCGTGCGCCTGCACGCCGCGTGGCGCCGCGCCGGCCTGCCGGTGGAGGCGCACGCCTACGCCCGCGGCGGCCACGGGTTCGGCGTGCGCGCGGCGGGCCTGCCCTCGGACGCCTGGTTCGACGCGTTCACGCGCTGGACGGCGTCGGTCACCGCTTGAGGGGCTCACCGCCGAGCAGGTCCTCGACGGCCGCGGAGACCGGTTCGCGGCCGTCTCGCCTCCCAGCCACCTGCTGACGATCGACCCGCCCGGCCCGGTGCCGGTGCTCCCGGGCGACGGGTCCACCGCGGGCCGCGACGAGCTGGCGGCCGCGGACGGCGGGAACGGGGCGCGAGGCCGTCAGCGGCCCGTCGTCGCCCTCGTCCGCGCGGCGCCGGCGGCCGGCTCCTGCACGGCGAGCAGGTCCAGCAGGGCGAGCAGCGAGGTCTCCACGACCCGCAGGTCGTCCGCACCGACGGCCCGGCGCCAGAGCTCGCGCAGGTCGTCGAAGGCGGCGCCGCCGACGGCGGACATCTCGTGCCCGCGCGGCGTGACGGTCAGCCGCTTGCGGCGGCCGTCGACGGCGTCGGGCGCGCGCTCGACGTAGCCGAGCTCCTCGAGGGCCTCGACGGTCTTGGCGGCGGCCTGCCGGGACACGCCGAGGGCGCGGGCCAGCGACGAGGCGTCACCCGCGCCCTGGTCGACGGCCCGCAGGGCGAACTCGTGCGTCGCCGTCACACCCGGGTGCCCGGCCGCAGCCAGCTCGGTGACGACCCGGTCGGTCATGGCCTCGAACCCTTCCAGCAGCAGCAGGGCCAGGCGCGCCCCGAGGGAGGTCTCCACCCGGGCAGGGTGCCACGGCGGGTGCCGGGCGGGGCAGCACCGCCGCGCGGTGTTGACAACCTTGTTGCTCATCAGCAGGATGACAACCCGGTTGCCGATCTGCAGCAGCCTCCAGTCCAGGAGGACCCATGACCAGCACGAGCACCTCCCCCGCCGGCGCCACGACCGCCGGGGTCGTGCACCACCGCGTCGCCGTCGGCGGCGGCACGACCCTGCACTGCGTCACCGCCGGCGACCACGGATCGCCGGTCCTGTTCGTCCACGGGTTCCCCGAGACCTGGTGGACGTTCCACGAGCTCATCCCGCTGCTGGCCACCGAGCACCGCGTCGTCGCACCCGACCTGCGGGGTCTGGGCGACTCCGGCGGCGACCCCGGCGCGACGAGCGGCACAGCCGCCGCGGAGGACCTGCACGCGCTCGTCGGGGCGCTGGGCCTCGGGCCGGTGCACGTGCTCGGGCAGGACGTCTCCGGGCCGGTGGTGTTCCGGCTGGCCACCACCCACCCCGAGGACGTCCTGAGCCTCACGGCCGTCGAGACGGCGCTGCCCGGGTTCGGGTTCGAGGCCCTGGCCGACGTCGCCCGCGGCGGCGCCTGGCACGTGGGGGTCATCGCCTCGCCGGGCGCCGCCGAGCTCGTCCTCACCGGCCGCGAGCGCCGCTTCCTCGCCGAGCAGTGGTTCCCCGCGATGACCCGGGTGACCGGCGCTGTCACCGTCGAGGACCTGGAGGAGTTCACCCGGGCCCTCTCGCGGCCCGGTGCGTGGCGCGCGTGGCACGGCCTGTACTCCTCCGCGCTCGCCGAGGGCGAGGAGTTCCGGGCGCTGGTGGCCGACGGGGCGCTGCGGGCCCCGGTCCTGGCCGTCGACGGGGCGAGCGCTCCGCACACGGCCACCACGATGTCGCGCGTGAGCGCCGGCCCCGTCTCCCGCGTCGCCCTCGCGGACGCCGGCCACCACGTCGCCCTGGAGGCACCGGCGGCGCTGGCCGCGGCCGTGTCGACGTTCACCGCCGGCGTCGACGCCCGCCGGTCCGCGGGGGCGGCGGCCGGCGCGCGCGGCACCAGCGCGTGAGACTCACAGCCCGAGGCCGACGTACTTCGTCTCCAGGTACTCCTCGATGCCCTCGGCACCGCCCTCGCGGCCGAAACCGGAGGCCTTCACCCCGCCGAACGGCGCGGCGGCGGTGGAGACGATCCCGGCGTTGAGGCCGACCATGCCGGTGTCCAGCTCGTCGGCCACCCGCAGCCCGCGGCGCAGCGACTCGGTGAACACGTAGGCGACCAGGCCGTGCTCGGTGTCGTTCGCCCGCGCCAGGGCCTCCTCCTCGGTGTCGAAGACGCCCACGGGCGCGACCGGCCCGAACGTCTCCTCGGTGAGCAGCCGCGCGCCGGGCGGGACGTCGGTGAGGACGGTGGGGGCGTAGAACCACCCCCGCTCCCCCACCGGTCCGCCGCCGGTGAGGACGCGGGCGCCGGCGTCCACGGCCTCGCGCACGCGGGCCGCGACGTCGTCGCGGGCGCGGGCGTCGATCAGCGGGCCGACCTCGACGCCCTCCTCGGTGCCGCGGCCCACGGGCATCGCGGCCAGGCGGTCGGCGAGGCGGCGGGTGAACTCCGCCGCGACGCCGCGCTGGACGAGGAACCGGTTGGCCGCCGTGCACGCCTCGCCGGTGTTGCGCATCTTGGCCAGGACCGCGCCCTCCACGGCGGCGTCCAGGTCGGCGTCGTCGAAGACGAGGAACGGCGCGTTGCCGCCCAGCTCCATCGACACCCGCAGCAGCCGGTCGGCGGACTGGCGCACGAGCTGGCGGCCCACCGGGGTGGAGCCGGTGAACGTCAGCTTGCGCAGCCGCGGGTCGGCGACGAGCGGGCCCGTCACCTCCCGCGTGCGGGTGGTGGTGACGACGTTGACCACGCCGTCGGGGACCCCGGCCTCCGCGAGCACCTGCGCCAGCAGCAGCGAGGTGAGGGGCGTCTGGGTGGCGGGCTTGAGGACGACGGTGCAGCCGGCGGCCAGCGCGGGCGCGACCTTGCGGGTGCCCATGGCCAGGGGGAAGTTCCACGGCGTGATGGCCAGCACGGGACCGACGGGCCCCTTGGAGGTCAGCAGCCGCGACCCGCCGGCGGGGTTGTCGGAGTACCGGCCCGCCAGGCGCGGGGCCTCCTCGGAGAACCAGCGCAGGAACTCGGCGCCGTAGGCGACCTCGCCGCGCGCCTGCGCCAGCGGCTTGCCCATCTCCAGCGTCATCAGCAGCGCGAAGTCCTCGGTGCGCGCGACGACGGCCTCGTAGGCGCGGCGCAGCACCTCCGCCCGCTCTCGGGTCGGGGTGCGGGCCCAGCCGCGCTGGGCGGTGGCGGCGGCGGCGAGGGCGTCGGCCCCGTCGGCGGGCTCGGCGTCGGCCACGCTGGTCAGGACCGCGCCCGTGGCGGGGTCCTCCACCTCGACCGTCCGCCCGCTGCCGCGCCAGCGCCCGCCGACGAACAGGCCGGTCGGCACGCGCGAGAGCAGGTCCCGCTCGCGCCGCTCCTGCGCGCCGGAGCCCGCGCGCTGGTCCACCGCTGCGCTCACCGGGCACCCCCGGCCGGCAGGACGTCCTCGCCGAGGTCGGCGAACACCGCCTCCAGCACGTCGAACGCCTCCTCCAGCAGGGCGTCGGGGCACGTCAGCGGCGGCAGGAACCGCAGCACGTTGCCCCACGTGCCGCAGGTGAGGACGACGACGCCGCGGCGCACGGCCTCGCGGGCCACCGCGGCCGCCAGCGCCGGGTGCGGGTCGCGGGTGCCGGGGCGCACCAGCTCGGCGGCGACCATCGCGCCGCGCCCGCGCACGTCGCCCACGCGGGCGTCGCGCGCGGCCAGCCGCTGCAGGCGGGCGGTCAGCAGGTCGCCCACCGCCGTGGCGCGGGCGAGCAGGTCGCCGTCGCGCACCTCCCGCAGCGCGCCGAGGGCGGCCGCGCACGCGGCGGGGTTGCCGCCGTAGGTGCCGCCGAGGCCGCCGGGCACGGGCGCGTCCATGATCTCGGCGCGGCCGGTGAGGGCCGACAGCGGCAGGCCGCCGGCGATGCCCTTGGCGCTGGTGACGAGGTCGGGCACGACGCCCTCGTGCTCGCAGGCGAACATCCTGCCCGTGCGGGCGAAGCCCGTCTGCACCTCGTCGGCGACGAGCACGATGCCGGTCCGGCGCGCCCAGGCGACGATCTCGGGCAAGAACCCGGGCGCGGGCACGACGAACCCGCCCTCGCCCTGCACGGGCTCGACGACCACCGCGGCCACGCGGTGCGCGCCGACCTGCTTCTCGACGTGGTCGATCGCGCGGCGCGCGGCGGCCGGGCCGTCGATCGGGCGGCCGTCGGCGTCGCGGCCCTCGCGGAACGGGTACGACAGCGGCGCCCGGTACACCTCGGGGGCGAAGGGGCCGAACCCGTCCTTGTAGGGGGAGTTCTTGGCCGTCATGGCCATCGTGAGGTTGGTGCGCCCGTGGTAGGCGTGGTCGAAGACGACGACGGCCTGCCGGCCGGTGTGGGCGCGGGCGACCTTGACGGCGTTCTCCACCGCCTCGGCACCGGAGGTGAACAGCGCGGACTTCTTCGCGTGGTCGCCGGGGGTCAGCTCGGCCAGCAGCTCGGCCACCTGCACGTAGGCCTCGTAGGGCGTGACCATGAAGCAGGTGTGGGTGAACCGCTGCACCTGCTCGACGACGGCGTCGACGACCTGCGGGGCGGCGTTGCCGACGGTGGTGACGGCGATGCCGGAACCGAGGTCGACGTAGGAGTTGCCGTCCACGTCGACAACCACGCCGCCGCCCGCGGCGGCCGCGTAGAACGGCGTGCTGGAACCGACGGCCGCGGAGACGACGGCGGAGCGGCGGGCCGCCAGCTCACGCGAGCGCGGGCCGGGGACCTCGGTGACCAGGCGGCGCACCTGCGGCAGCCCGGGACCTCCGGTGGTCGGGGCGGCCGGGGCCGGCGGTGCGGTGGGGGTGCTCGTCACGGGTTCCTCCTCCTCCGGCGCGGTGCGCGGGACCCGCCGACGGTAGGACGGCCCCGCGGGGCGCGGAACCGTCCACTCTGCACACTCGCGGGCGCTCGACGGTGCACACTGGCGCGGTGGTGAGCGTGCGGGACCTGCTGGCCGAGGAGGCGCTGGACCTGCGGCTGCTGGCCGGGGACGCGGACGCGGCGGTGCGCTGGGTGGCCACCAGCGAGCTGGAGGACCCCGCGCCGTTCCTCGAGGGCGGCGAGGTGCTGCTGACGACCGGGTTGCGCGCGGGCCGGGGGCGGCGCGACTGGGCGGCGTGGACGGCGCGGCTGGCGGCCGCGCGCGTGGCGGCGGTCGGGTTCGGCACCGGGCTCAGCCACGCCGCCGTGCCCGGCCCGCTCGTCGCCGCGGCCGGCGAGCACGGCCTGGCGCTGCTGGAGGTGCCCGCCCCGACGCCCTTCATCGCCGTCTCCTCGGCGGTGGCCGAGCTGCTGCGCCGGGCCGACGAGGCCGCGGACGAGGCCGCGCTGCGGGCCGCGCGCGAGCTGGCGCGGGACGCCGGCGCCGGGGACGGCGGTGCGCGCCTGCTGCGCCGGCTGGGGCGCGCGGTCGGCGGGTCCGCGTGGCTGCTGGACGGCGAGGGGGCGGTGCGCACCGGGGAGGGCCCCGTCCCGCCGGAGGCCGCGACGGCCGCGGCCCGGCTGCGCCCGCGGGGTCTGCTGGCCGCCTCGGTCGACTCCTCCCCCGAGCGCACGCTGCTGGTGCGGCCGGTGGGCCTGCGCGGCGCGCCCGGCGCCCACCTGGTGGTGCGCACCGGTCCGCACGTGCCGCGCGCCGTGCACGGCACCGTCGACACGGCGGTGGCCCTGCTGGGGCTGGTGCTCGACGAGGACGCCCGCCGGGCCGCCGCCGACGAGCGCCTGGTCGCGGTGGGCGCCGGACTGCTGCTGGCCGGTGCGGCCGACGCCGCCGGGGCCGTGCTGGCGGCCGCGGGCCGCGAGGTGCCCGTCCGCGCGCTGGTCCTGCGCACCTCCGCGCCGCGACGCCCGCCGGCGCTGCCCGCGGACGCCCTCGCGGTGCCCGCGCCCGACGGAGGGCTGCGCGTGCTCGTCCCCGGCCCGCTGGAACCGGTCGTGGGCGCGCTGCGCCGCAGCGGGTGCCGGGTGGGCGTGGGTCCGGCCGTCGCCCCGGCCGAGCCGGTCGCGCTGACGGCGGCGCTCGCCGACGCGGCCGCCGCGCTGGAGCGCACGGGCCCGGACCGCGCGGTCGTGCGCTGGGACGACCCGGTGCCCGGCGGGCTGGCCGAGGCCCTGGGCAGCCCGGCGCTGCGGGCCTGGGCCGCCGGGGTGCTCGCCCCCCTGTCCGCCCTGGACGACGCCGAGCGCGAGCGCCTGAGCGCGACGCTGCGGACGTTCCTGGTCCACCACGGGCAGCGGCAGCCGACCGCGCAGGCGCTCGGCGTGCACCGCAACACGGTGCGCCAGCGGCTGGCGCGGGTGTCGGCGCTGCTGGGCCGCTCGCTGGAGGACCCCACCGACCGCGCGGAGCTGTGGCTGGCGCTCGCCAACGCCTGACCGCGGCGGGCGGGGCCGCCGCCCGGGCCCGGGTCAGGAGTTCCCGCAGCTGAACCGACAGGTTGTCGGTTACTGTTCGCCGGACCCGCGCGGAACCCCCGGAGTTCCGCGGACCCGTCCCGGAGGTGCCGCCGTGAGCGCGACCACGACCGGGCCGGCGAGCGCACCGGTGCGCATGCCGGCCGAGCACGAACCCCACGCCGGCACCTGGATGGCGTTCCCCCGCCCGAACCCCACGTTCGGCGAGGAGGGCGGTCCGGACCTCGCGCGGGCGCGGCGCGCCTGGAGCGCCGTGGCCGCCGCCGTGGTGCGGTTCGAGCCCGTCACGGTGCTGGTGGACCCGGGTTCGGCGCGGCTCGCGCGCGAACTGCTCGACCCGCGGGTGCGCGTGGTCGAGGTGCCGCTGGACGACGCGTGGCTGCGCGACTCCGGGCCCACCTGGGTGCGCGGTCCGCAGGGCCTGCACGCGGTGGACTGGCGGTTCAACGGCTGGGGCGCGCAGCCGTGGGCGCGCTGGGAGCGCGACGCCCTGGTCGCCGGCGCCGTCGCCGGCCTGGCCGGGACCCCCGTCGTCGCCTCGCCCCTGACGCAGGAGGGCGGCGCGTTCCACGTCGACGGCGAGGGCACCGTCCTGCTGACGGACACCGTGCAGCTGGACCCGGACCGCAACCCCGGCTGGACGCGCGAGCGGGTGGAGGCCGAGGTGCACGCGCGCCTGGGGACGACGACCGCGATCTGGCTGCCGCGCGGGCTGACCGCCGACTACGGCGAGTTCGGCACCCGCGGGCACGTGGACATCGTCGCCGCGTTCGCCGGCCCCGGCCGCGTCCTCGTGCACACCCAGCCCGACCCCGGGCACCCCGACCACGCCGTGACGCAGGAGGTCACCGAGCTGCTGCGGCAGGCGGTCGACGCGCGCGGGCGTCGCCTGGAGGTCGTGGAACTGCTCGCCCCGGAGACGACCGAGGTCGACGGGGAGCTGGTCGACTTCTCCTACGTCAACCACTACGTGGGCAACGGCGTCGTCGTGCTGTGCGGTTTCGACGACCCCCGCGACGAGGACGCGGTGCGCGTCCTGCGCGGCGTGCACCCGGACCGCGAGGTGGTCCAGGTCGACGCGCGCGACGTGTTCGCCTTCGGCGGCGGGATCCACTGCGTCACCCAGCAGCAGCCGGCCTGAGGGGCGGGCACGGTGCCCAGGCCCACCACGGCGCTGCTGTCGCGCCCGCGCATCCTCACCGCGGCGCTGGAGCTCGTCGACACCACCGGCACGTTCACGATGCCCCGGCTGGCGGCGCGGCTCTCGGTCAGCACCTCCTCGCTGTACCACCACGTCCCCGGCGGCCGGGAGGAGGTGGTCGAGGGGCTGCGCGGCCTGCTGTGCGAGGGGGCGATGCCCGCCGGGACGGAACCCGGCGAGGGGTGGCGGGAGTTCGCCGGGCGCTGGGCGCGCGGCTACCGGGCGGCCATGGCCGCGCACCCGCGGGTCGTGCCGCTGCTGACCGCGCAGACGGTCAGCGACCCGGCGACCCTGGCCGGCTACGAGGCGCTCGCGCGGGTCCTGCACGCCGACGGCTTCGCCGACGAGGACCTGCTGCACGCCGTCACCGTGCTCGACTGCCTCGTGCTGGGCTCGGCCCTGGACGCGGGCGCTCCCGTGGACGTCTGGGCCGACGCCGGCGACCCCGCCTCGGCGCTGTCGCGGGCGATCGCCGCCACCCGCGTCCAGCCCGGCGACCGCTCGCAGCGCTCGTTCGAGATCGGGCTGGAGGCCCTCCTGGACGGCCTCGCCCGGTCGCGGGCACCGGGACGGCCCGCCCGCCCCGCGCGCGGCGGGGCGGGCGGGCGGCGCGTCAGGACCCCAGGTCCGCCATGACGTGCTTGACGCGGGTGTAGTCCTCGAACCCGTACACCGACAGGTCCTTGCCGTAGCCGGAGCGCTTGAACCCGCCGTGCGGCATCTCCGCGACCAGCGGGATGTGCGTGTTGATCCACACGCAGCCGAAGTCCAGGGCGGCCGAGACGCGCATGGCGCGCCCGAAGTCCTTCGTCCACACGCTGGAGGCCAGGCCGTAGCGGGTGCCGTTCGCCCAGGCCAGCGCCTGCTCCTCGTCGCTGAAGCGCTGCACGGAGATGACCGGCCCGAACACCTCCTCCTGCACCAGCTCGTCGTCCTGGCGCAGGCCGGACACGACGGTGGGGCGGTAGTAGAACCCCTCGGCCAGGGGGCCGTCGGCGCGCGAGCCGCCCGCGCCGAGGACGGCGTGGTCGGGCAGCCGGTCGACGAACCCGGCGACGCGGGCCAGGTGGGCGGCGCTGTTGACCGGGCCCAGGGCGGCGTCCGGGTCGTCGGGCAGGCCGGGGGTCGTGGCGCGGGCCTGCTCGGCCAGGGCCGCCACGACGTCGTCGTGCACGCGCGGGCCGGCCAGCACGCGCGTGGCGGCCGTGCAGTCCTGCCCGGCGTTGAAGTAGCCGGCCGCGGCGATCGCCTCGGCGGCCGCGGCCACGTCGGCGTCGTCGAACACGATGACGGGCGCCTTGCCGCCCAGCTCCAGGTGCACGCGCTTGACGTCGCGGCTGGCGGAGGCCGCGACCTCCGTACCGGCGCGCACGGACCCGGTGATGGCGACCAGCTCGGGCACGGGGTGCTCCACGAGCGCCCGGCCCGTGTCGCGGTCGCCGCACACGACGTTCAGCACGCCCGGCGGCAGCACCTCGGCAGCCACCTGCGCCAGCAGCACCGTGGAGGCCGGGGTGGTGTCGGAGGGCTTGAGCACGACGGTGTTGCCCGCCGCGATCGCCGGGGCGATCTTCCACACCGCCATCATCAGCGGGTAGTTCCACGGCGTGACCTGCCCGACGACACCGATGGGCTCGCGGCGCACCCAGGAGGTGTGCCCCTCCAGGTACTCCCCCGCCGACCGGCCCTCCAGGACGCGGGCGGCGCCGGCGAAGAACCGCAGCTGGTCCACGGCCGGCGGCAGCTCCTCGCTGCGGGTCAGGGCGACCGGCTTGCCGGTGTTCTCCACCTCGACGGCGACGAACTCCTCCGCGCGGGCCTCCACCGCGTCGGCCAGGTCCAGCAGCATCTTCTGCCGGGCAGCCGGCGTGGTGCGCCGGAAGGTCGTCGCGGCGCGCGAGGCGGCCGCGTACGCGGCGTCCACGTCGGCGGCCGAGGACAGCGGGGCCCTCGCGTACGCGCGGCCCGTGGCGGGGTTCACGACCTCGGTGGTGCGCCCGTCGGCGGCGGGCACCAGCTCGCCGTCGACGAGGTTGCGCAGTTCCTTCACTCCGGGACTCCTTCGCGGGTGGGTTCGGGTCGGGGGCCGGGGGCACCGCCGACGGGGGCACCGGCGGACCCGGGCCCGTCGGGACCACCGGTGCCGTCGGTCCCGTCGGTGGTGGAGCGGCCGACCGCGAGGGTCTCGCCGCGGAAGAACGCCGGGCGGCGCACCCGCTGGACGGCCATGACGACGCCGCCCAGGGCCAGGACGCCGACGCCGAGCAGGAACACCAGGCCGACGCCCCCGACCTGCGAGCCGGAGCCGTAGGAGGGGTCCATCGAGTCCACGGACGTCTGCACGAAGAACACCAGCAGCAGGACGCCGCCCAGCCCGGGCGCGAGGCCGGTGCTGAGGAAGTGCCGCGGCCGGCCCCCCCACGTGCCGCGGAAGTACCACACGCACGCCAGCGCGGTCACGCCGTAGTAGAAGCAGACCATCATGCCCAGCGCCGTGATGGTGTCCCACAGGACGTCCTCGGACAGGATCCGCATCACCACGTAGAACGCCGAGGCGATGACGCCGGCGGCGACCGTCGCGTACCCGGGGGACTGGAACCGCGGGGTCACGCGCGCGTACTCGCGCGGCAGGGCCCCGTAGTGGCCCATCGCCAGCATGGTGCGGGCCGGGGACAGGAACGTCGACTGCAGCGACGCCGCCGAGGACGCCAGCACCGACAGCGACAGCAGGACCGCCGCGGGCCCCATCACCGGGCCAGCCAGGACCGCGAACACGTTCTCCTGGTCACCGCCGCCCAGCCCCAGGCCGTCCTCACCGGTGCCCGTGTACGACAGGACCGCGACCGCGACCGTCAGGTACAGCACGACGATGACGCCGATCGTCGCCAGCGCCGCGCGACCGGGCGTGGTGCGCGAGCCCTGCGTCTCCTCGTTCATCGTCAGGACGACGTCCCAGCCCCAGTAGACGAACACCGACAGCGAGACGCCGGCGGCGAAGGCGGAGAACGAGTCCACGGCCAGCGGGTCGAACCAGCCGGCGCTCAGCGCCAGACCGCCCGGGGCGTCGCCGCCGGCGACCCGCGCGAACGCGGCGACGCAGAACCACACGAGGACGACGAGCTGGAAGCCCACGAGGACGTACTGGACGGCCTTCGTCGTCTCCAGCCCGCGGTAGGCCACCCAGCAGGCCAGCGCCATGAACACCAGGCAGGTGGCGATGTTCACCGGGACGTTCGCGGCCAGGTCGGCGACGGACTCGTCCCCGGTGACCTGCGCGAGCATGAGGTACAGGAAGTCCACCGCGATGCCGGCGAGGTTCGACAGGACCAGGACGGTCGCGGCCAACAGGCCCCAGCCGCCCATCCACCCGATCCACGGCCCGAACGCGCGCGAGCTCCAGGTGAACGTCGTGCCCGAGTCCGGCATGGCGCTGTTCAGCGCCCGGTACCCGAAGGCGACCAGCAGCATGGGCACGAAACCCACGAGGAAGATCGCCGGCATCTGCTCGCCCACCGCCGAGGCCGTGGGCCCCAGCGTGCCGGTGAGGGCGTAGGCGGGGGCGATCGTCGAGACGCCGATGACGACGGCGCCCAGCAGCCCGACGCGCCCCGTGCCGAGCCCCTTGGCCGAGCGCTCGGCCTCGGCCGGCGCGCTCACCGCTCGCCCCGGGGCACGACGGCGACGGGGACGGGCACGTGGCGCAGCATCCGCGCCGCGGTCGGCCCCAGGAACGTCTGGCGGCCGCGCGCCAGCCGCGAGGAGCCGACCAGCAGCAGGCCGTCGGGTTCCCACTCGATCGAGGCCACGGCTTCGGCCATCGTCCTCCCCTTCCCCAGCTCGACGCTGAGCCTGGTGGACCCGAGCCGTTCCCGGGTCCCGTCCACGAGCCGCTCCACCCGTCCGCGCGCCGCCTCGTCGGCACCGGCGCGCGCGTCGAGCTCCAGCAGGCTGACGACGTGCAGCGGCAGCCCGGTGCGCTCGGCCGCCTCCGCGGCCTCGGCCAGGACGGCCTGCGCGCCGGGGCGGGTGCCGACCGCGACGTACAGGTGCCGCAGGACCTCCGGCACGCGGTCGCCGGCCAGCACCACCGGCACGGGCGAGGAGTGCAGCAGCGTGCGCGCCACCGGCCCGACCCCGAAGGGGTTCGGGCCCGCGGGGGCGCCGACGACGACGGCCGAGGCGCCCAGCTCCTCCACGGCCTCCAGCAGCCCCTCGGGCACCGAACCGGCGCTGCGCAGGTGCGAGCGGGCGTCGACCCGCTCGGGCAGGCGGCCCAGCGCCTCCTCCAGCCAGCCGCGCGCCTGCTCGGCGACGAGGCCGCTGACGTCGCCGACGGGCGGGTACGGCTGGCCGAACGGGTCGTCCGAGCGCAGCACGAGGACGACGTCCAGTCCGGCGCCGAGGGAGGTGGCCAGCGCGGCGCCCAGCCGCAGCGCCTGCTCCCCGCGCTCGCCCCCGTCGTGGGCGACGACGTAGCGCCGCCCCGCCGCGGGCGGGTTCACCGCGCGCCGACCGGGTCGCCCCCGGGCACGCGCGCGCCCAGGGCGGCGGCCACGTCCGCGGCCGCGGCCCGGCCGCTGCGCAGCGCGCCGTCGACGTGCTGGTACCCCTCGGCGGCCAGGTCCGAGCAGGCCCAGTGGACGGTGCCGACCGGCGTGCGCTGGTCGGCGCCGTAGCGGGACAGCCCACCCAGGTCGAAGCTGGCGGCGTACGCGCCGCGCGTCCACTCCTCGCTGCCCCAGTCGGACTCGTAGTAGACGACCGGGTCCAGGGCCCGCTCGCCCAGGTACTGCGCGACGCTCTCCAGGACCCGGCGGCGGCGCTCGTCGGCCGGCAGCGCGAACAGCGCGTCGGCCCGCTCGTCGGAGACGAAACCCACCAGGGTGCCGCGCTCCTCGCCGTGACCGGTGTTGTCGTAGACCTCCTGCACGAGGCTCGTGGGGCCGAAACCCGTGCCGGACAGGCCGTCCTCGCGCCAGAACGGCGTCTCGTACACGGCGTGCACCTTGATGACCAGGCCCATCGACAGGTGCTGGTGCAGCTGGTGCTGGCGGCGCGGCAGCGGCGGGTCGAAGCTGATGCGCGCGTACAGGTTCGGCGGGACGGCGACGACGACGCGGCGCGCGCGGACCACGACGCGGTCCGAGCGCACGACGACGCCGCGGGTGCCGTCGGGCAGGAGCGCGTCGCGCTCGACGGTGCGCACGGGCGTGGACAGGTGCACGGGGCCGGCCAGGCGGCGGGCCAGTTCCTGGGAGACCGACTGCATGCCGCCGACGACGCGGCGGTCGAGGATGAAGTCCTCGTCGGTGAGGTTGCTGAACGAGCCCGCGGAGGCGGCCATGAGCACGGCCTGCAGGGCGGAGAACGCGTGCGCGGGCTTGGTGAGCATGCCCCCGGCGATGAACATGCCGACGGTGGCGCACGCCTCCTCGTCGGCCGAGTTCTCGCGCAGCCAGTGGTGGAAGGAGACGGTGTCCAGCTCGCGCGCCCTCGGGTGCTCCCACGGGGCGGCGGGGCCGACCTCGGCGGCCAGCTCGTCCAGCAGCGCGGTCAGCCGCTCGACCTCGGCGGCCGTGGAGGCGGCCACCGGCAGCGCGTCGCCGCGGTACCGGCGGGCGGTGCCGTCGGGGGTCACGTAGACGCCGTCGCCGTCGCGGTAGCGCGGGAACGTCTCCATCCCGAGCTCGTCGAGGAGGCCGAGCAGCTCGGTCTGGTCCGGGGACACCCACTGGCCGCCGACCTCCAGGACGGCGCCGTCGACGACGTCGGTGTGGGTGCGCCCGCCGACGCGGTCGCGGGCCTCCAGGACGACGACGTCCAGGCCCGCGCGCTCCAGGTGGCGGGCCGCGGCCAGGCCGGCGGGGCCGGCGCCGACGACCACGACGTCGGTCTCGACCTCGGTCACCGGGGGTGGGGTGGGGGCTGCGCTGTCAGGGGACACGTCCGCTCCGGTCGTCTCGCGCTGCTGCCGGGCCGGTGGGCGGGCGCCGCACCGGAAGTGATGGGTGTTCATTTACGGGGCGGGGGCATCCCGGTGTCAAGGGCCCCGCGCGACCCGGCCGGCGCCGCGTCCGGCAGCATGCGTGGGTGCCCAGCGCCTCCCGGCCCCCGGCGCGGCGCCGCGGGCGGGGCCGGCCCACCCGCCCCGTCCTGTCCCCCGAGCGCATCACCGACGCCGCCGTGCAGCTCGTCGAGGAGCGCGGCCACGACGCCCTGACGATGGCCGCCCTGGCCCGCGAGCTCGGCGTGGCCCCCTCGGCGCTCTACAACCACGTCGAGACCAAGCAGGACGTCCTGCGCCGCGTGCAGGACCACGTCAACCGCGACGTGGACTGCTCCGCCTTCGGCGTCCTGACCTGGGACGCGGCCCTGGCCGCCTGGGCGCGCTCCTACCGCGACGCCTACGCGCGGCACCGCCCGCTCGTGCAGGTCATCGCCGTCACCCCCGTGCGCGGGGCGCCCGCCACCGTGGCCATGTACGAGCGGGTCGCGGCCGGCCTGCGCGCGGGCGGCTGGCCGCCGGAGCTGGTCACCGACGTCGTCGTGGCCGTGGAGTCCTTCGTCCTCGGCTCGGCGCTGGACACCGGCGCCCCGCCGGACATCTTCGACACCGGCGAGCTGGCCGCCTCCGCCCCCGAGTTCACCGCCTCGGTGCGCGCGCGCCCCGGCGGCGACACGGCCGCGGCCGCCTTCGAGCTGGGGCTGGACGCCCTGCTGACGGGCCTGCGCGCACGGCTGGCGCGCGCGGGGGCCGCCGGCGGACCCGCCCCCGAGCCTCCCGCCCCCGACGAGACGAGTCCCCCCGCGTGAACCCCCTGGACCTGCTCGGCCTGCCCGCGGGCGTCGAGCTCAGCCCCACCACGGCCGCCCTGCTCCTGCTGGCCGCGTTCGCCGCCGGCTGGGTGGACGCCGTCGTCGGCGGCGGCGGGCTCGTGCAGCTGCCCGCCCTGCTCCTCGTGCCCGGCCTGAGCCCGGTGCAGGCGCTGGCGACCAACAAGCTCGGCTCGGTGTTCGGCACGGCGACCAGCACCCTGACGTACCTGCGGCGGGTGCGCCCGGACCTGCGCACGGTCCTGCCGATGGCCGCGGTCGCCCTGGGCGGGGCGTTCGCGGGGGCGTCGGTCGCGGCCTCGCTGCCGGCGGACGTGTTCAAACCCGTCATCGTCGGCGCGCTGGTCGTCGTGGCCGTCTGGACGGCGCTGCGGCCCACGATGGGCGAGCTGACGAGCCTGCGGTTCTCCGGCGGCGCCCACTACGGCGTCGCCGTCGCCGTGGGCGCGCTCGTCGGGTTCTACGACGGGGTCCTGGGCCCGGGCACGGGCAGCTTCCTCGTCATCGCCCTCGTCGGCCTCGTCGGGTACGACTTCCTGCGCGCCAGCGCGAAGGCCAAGGCCGTGAACCTCGCCACGAACATCGGGGCCCTGCTGTTCTTCGCCCCGCACGGGTCGGTCGTGTGGGTGCTCGGGCTGCTGCTGGGCGTGTGCAACGTCGCCGGCAGCTACCTGGGCTCGCGGATGGCGATCTCGCACGGCACCCGGTTCGTGCGCGCGGTGTTCCTCGTCGTCGTCACGGCCCTCGTGCTGCGCCTGGGGCACGACGTGTGGGTGGAGAACCTGCGGCCGCTGCTCGGCGGCTGAGGCGCCGCCCTCAGCGGCGGTAGCGGTCCACGAAGCGCCGCAGCACCCGCTGGGCGGCCTCGGCGCGCGCCCCGCGCACCCGCGCCACGACGTCGTCGAACTCCTCGGGGCGGAAGTAGCCCTCGTCCCGGTAGGCGGTGACGCGCTGCACGATCCCCTCGGCGTCCAGCTCCGGGTGGAACTGGGTGGCGTAGAGGTTGCGCCCCACCCGGAACGCCTGCACCGGGCAGGACGGGGAGGTCGCCAGGACGACGGCGTGCGGCGGCGGCACGCGCAGCGCCTCCTTGTGCCCGACGAAGGCGTCGAACGTCGCCGGCAGGTCGCCGAAGACGGGGTCGGCGCGCCCGGCGTCCGTCAGCGACACGGGCACGGTGCCGATGGGCTCGCCGAACGCGCGGTCCACGACGCCGCCCTGGTGCACGCCCAGCGTCCCGATGCCGTAGCAGGCGCCGAGGAACGGCACGTCACCGGCGACGACCCGGTCCAGGAGCAGGGCCAGCTCGCGCTCCACGCGCCGCTGCGCCGCGGACTTGGCCTCCTCCGGATCGCTCGTGCAGAAGGGGCTGCCGCCGACGACGATGCCGGAGACCCCGGCCAGGTCCAGCTCCGGCATCGGGTCGCGCTCCAGGCGCACCCGCACCAGCTCCCCCGGGCCCAGGCCGCCGTAGCGGGCGACGGCGGCGGCCTCCGCGTCGGCGACGGCGTCGTCCTCGCGGGTGGCCAGCAGGAGGAACGGCTTCACGCTGGCGGACCGTACCCGCGCGCGGGCCCGGCCACCGGTCGAACCGGTCGACCGCGCGGGGGTCAGCCCCCGCCGCGGGTGGCGGTGTACGCGGCGACCTCGCCCACGTAGCGGCGGTAGCCGTCGAGCAGGCGCGGCACCGAGGCGGCCAGCACGGCGAGGTCGAGGTCCGCGTCCTGGTGGACGAGGACGTCCCGCAGCCCCGCGGAGGGGGCCAGCTCCCGCGCCGGCTCGTCCGTCAGCGCACCGGCCCGTGCCGCCAGACCGAAGGACGAGCGGTAGTCCGCCGGGGCGCGGCCCAGCGCGGTCGCCGCGACGTGCGCGTCGACGTCGACGGCGAGGTCGACGACGCGGCTGACCAGGCGCTCCACGGCGCCCGTCACCGGCCGCGCGGCGCAGCTCCTCCAGCGCCTGGACCACCGTCACCGCACGCGGTCGAGCCTAGGACCCGGTCCCGTGTCCCGTGCGGCCGCCGCGCGCGGTCTCCGCACCGGCCCGACAGCGGTGGCGGTGCAGCCGGCCGTACGGGATCGCGACCGTCGTCGGACGACACACCGTCCCCGGGGCGTCCTCGTACGGCGTGTCGGGCGATGACGGTCGCGATCCCGTACGCGGCACCCGGACCGACGCCCGACCGCACCTGCGGCGCCGTCCGACCCAGCGGGCCGCGGACGCGGTTAGCCTGGCCGGGTGACGACGGTCCTGCGGGTGCGCGAGGCGGCCCGGCTGATGGGGGTCAGCGACGACACGGTGCGCCGCTGGATCGACGCCGGGCGGCTGCCGGCGGCCACCGACGCGGCGGGCCGGCTCACCGTGGACGGTGCCGACCTCGCCCGCCTGGCCGAGGAGTCCGCCACCGGCGACGACGGCCCCCGCACGAGCGTGGCCCGCTCGGCGCGCAACAGCTTCACGGGCCTGGTCACCCGCGTGGTGAAGGACACCGTGATGGCGCAGGTGGAGGTCCAGGCCGGGCCGTTCCGGGTCGTCTCGCTGATGAGCCGGGAAGCCGCCGACGAGCTGGCGCTGGAACCCGGCGTGGTGGCCGTGGCCAGCGTCAAGGCCACCAACGTCGTCGTCGAGATCCCGGGGTCCTGACGTGCGCCGCGCGCTCACCGCCGCCGCGGCGGTGGTGCTCCTGCTCGCCGGCTGCGGAGCGGCCCCCGGCGCCGCGCGCGACGGCGAGCAGGACGGCGAGCTGCTCGTGCTGGCCGCCGCCTCCCTCACCGGCACGTTCGAGGAGCTCGGCCGCCGCTTCGAGGCGCAGGAGCCCGGCACGGCCGTGACGTTCAGCTTCGGCGCCTCCTCCGCGCTGGCGACCCAGGTGCGCCAGGGCGTGCCCGCCGACGTGCTCGCCACCGCCTCGGAGCCGGTGATGGCCGCCGTGGCCGGGGAAGGGCTGGTCGGTGAGCCGGTCGCGTTCGCGCGCAACGAGACCGCGATCGCGGTCCCGCCCGGCAACCCCGCCGGTGTGGGGGGCGTCGCCGACCTGGCCAGCCCCGGGGTGCGGGTGGCGCTGTGCCAGGCGCAGGTGCCGTGCGGCGCGGCGGCGCAGGAGGTGTTCCGCGCCGCCGGGGTCGACGTGCGCCCGGTCACCGAGGAGTCGGACGTCAAGGCCACCCTCGCCAAGGTCGTGCTCGGCGAGGTGGACGCCGCCCTCGTGTACGTCACCGACGTGCGCGCGGCCGGGGACGCCGTCGAGGCGGTCGCGGTGCCCGCCGACGTGAACGCCTCGACCACGTACCCGGTCGCGACGCTGTCGGGCAGCGCGCGCCCGGAGCTCGCGCAGCGGTTCGTCGACCTGGTGCTGTCCGAGGAGGGCCGGGAGGTGCTGCGCGGCGCGGGTTTCGGCACGCCGTGAGCGGGCGCCCGGAGGCCGCGCGCCGCCCCGCCCACGAGCGGGTGCCGGTGCCCCTGCGCGCCCCGGCGGCCGTCGCGACCGCGTTCCTGCTGCTCCCGCTGGCGGGGATGGTCGCCCTCGCGCCGTGGGCGGACCTGCCGCGCCTGCTGACCGCGACGCAGGCCGTGCAGGCGCTGCGCCTGTCGCTGGTGACGGCGACCGCCGCGACGGCGGTGGCCGTCGTCCTGGGCGTGCCGCTGGCGTTCGTGCTGGCGCGCTCGCGCTCGCGGGCCGTTCCCGCGCTGCGGGCGCTGGTGACGCTGCCGCTGGTCCTGCCGCCCGTCGTCGGCGGGGTGGCGCTGCTGCTCGCCTACGGCCGCAACGGGATCGTCGGCCGGTGGGGCTGGGAGTGGTTCGGCGTGCAGGTGCCGTTCACCACGGCCGCCGTCGTCGTGGCGCAGACGTTCGTCGCGATGCCGTTCCTCGTCGTGTCGGTGGAGGGGGCGCTGCGCTCGGCCGACGCCGGGCTGGAGGAGGCCGCCGCGACGCTCGGCGCGGGCCCCGCCACGACGTTCCGCCGCGTCACCCTGCCCCTGGTGGCGCCGGGCCTGGCCGCCGGCGCCGTCCTGTGCTGGGCGCGCGCCCTCGGGGAGTTCGGCGCCACCGTCACCTTCGCCGGGAACCTGCCCGGCGTCACCCAGGCCATGCCGTCCGCGGTGTACCGGGCGTTCGAGACCGACCCGCCGTCGGCGGTCGCGCTGAGCCTGGTGCTGCTGGCGGTGTCCGTCGCCGTCCTGCTGCTGCTGCGCGACCGGTGGCTGCGGCCCGGCGGCACCGCCGCGTGAACGTCCCCGGCGACGGTCCCGCGCCTGGCTTGGACGCCGACCTGGACGTGCGGCGCGGGGAGTTCTCCCTGCGGGCGCGCCTGCGGGCCGGGCCGGGCGAGGTGCTGGCCGTGGTCGGCCCCAACGGCGCCGGCAAGTCGACGGCGCTGCGCGCCCTGGCCGGGCTGGTCCCGTTGCGGGCCGGGCGGATCGAGGTCGGCGGGCAGGTGTGGGACGCCCCCGCGGACGGGGTGCTCGCCGCGCCCGCCGAGCGCCGGGCCGGGGTGGTGTTCCAGGACCACCGGCTGTTCCCGCACCTGAGCGTCCTGGACAACGTGGCGTTCTCGCGGCGCTCGCGCGGGCACCGCCGGCGCGCGGCCCGCCGGCACGCGGACGAGGTGCTCGAGCGGCTGGGCATCGCCGCGCTGCGCGGGCGCCGGCCGCGGGAGCTGTCGGGCGGGCAGGCGCAGCGCGTGGCGCTCGCGCGGGCGCTGGCCGCCGACCCGGCCCTGCTGCTGCTGGACGAACCGCTGGCCGCGCTCGACGCGGGCGCGCGCCGGCAGGTGCGCGGGGAGCTGCAGCGGTGGCTGCGCGCCTTCGACGGCCCCTCGGTCCTCGTCACGCACGACCCGCTGGAGGCCGTGGTGCTCGCCGACCACGTCGTCGTGCTGGAGGACGGCCGGGTGGTGCAGGACGGCACGCCCGCCGAGGTGGCGGCGCGGCCGGCCACGGCGTACGTCGCCGACCTCGTGGGGGTCGCGCTGTGGTCCGGGCGCGTGGTGGGCGCCGGGCGCGTCGCCCTCGACGACGGGCCGCTCCTGCCGTGCCGCACGGGCGGCCTGGCCGTCGGTGACCGGGCGCTCGTCGCGGCGCGCCCGGCCGACCTCGACGTCCACCCCGTCGGCGCCGGCGGTGACCCGACCGAGCCGGTGGACCCGGCCCGCACCGCGTGGCCGGGCACCGTCACCGCGGTGGAGCCGCGCACCGAGGTGGTGCGGGTGGACGTCGACGGGGCCCCGCGCGCCGCGGTCGACCTGGCGCCGGCGCGCGCCGCCGCGCTGGGACTGGCCCCCGGCCACCGCGTGCTCGTGTCCGCCGACCCGGCGCGCCTGCACGCCTACGCTCCGAGCGCGGGACGCTGAGCCGTCCGGACCGCCAGCGCGGTCCGAACGGGTGATCGCGGTGACGTCCCGCCCACGACGGTGCCCGTCCGTGGTCACCTGGTGGCGCAACGATCAACTACTCACAGTGATGAGGTGCTACGGCATGGGTGTGGTCTGGACGGGCAAGGGACGAGCCACCGCAGTGGTCGCCGGCATCGCCGTGGCGGTCACCCCGGCGCTCGCGGCCCCCGCGCAGGCGGGGACCACCGCGGCGTCGGTGCGCTCCTACGACGCCACCACCGACGCGGGGTCCCTGCGCACGATCGCCGCCGCGGTCGGCGCCACCGACGTCCACGCGCAGCGCGACGCGGCCGGCCGCGCCCTCACCGGCGAGGGGGTCACCGTCGCCGTCCTCGACTCCGGCGTCGCCCCCGTCCCGGGCCTCGACGCCCCCGGCAAGCTCGTCCAGGGCCCCGACCTGTCGCTGGAGGCCGACCTGCCCGTCGACCTCGGCCCGGACACCTTCGGCCACGGCACCCACCTGGCCGGCATCGTCGCCGCCGACGCGACCGGCTCGGCCGACCCCGACGCCGCCGAGGGCATCGCCCCCGGCGCGCAGGTCCTCGGACTCAAGCTCGGCGACAGCGCCGGCAGCACCGACGTCAGCCAGGTCGTCGCCGCCCTCGACTGGGTCGTGCAGCACCGCGCCGACGGCGACCTCGACGTGCGCGTCGTCAACCTGTCCTACGGCACCGACTCCCTGCAGCCCTACGAGGTGGACCCGCTGGCCGCCGCCGCCGAGAACGCCTGGCGCCACGGCATCGTCGTCGTCGCCTCCGCCGGCAACGGCGGCACCGCCCCCGGCCGGCTGACCAACCCCGCCATCGACCCCTACGTCATCGCCGTCGGCGCCACCGACGCCGGCGGGGACGTCGACGGCTGGGACGACCCGGCCGTCGCCTCCTTCTCCCAGCGCGGCACCGCCGAGCGCCACGTCGACCTCGTCGCCCCCGGCCGCTCCGTGACCTCCCTGCGCGTGCCCGGCTCCACCGTCGACCGCGAGCACCCCGAGGGCCTCGTCGACGGCGACGAGACCGGCGCCCTCTTCCGCGGCAGCGGCACCTCCCAGGCCGCCGCCGTCGTCAGCGGCGCCGCCGCGCTCCTGCTGCAGGCCGACCCGACCCTGACCCCCGACGAGGTCAAGGCCGCGCTCGTGTCCACCGCCGACCCGCTGGCCGGCACCGACGCGGTCGACCAGGGCGCCGGTCAGCTCGACGTCGCCGCCGCCCTCGACGCGCTGCCCGCCGTCAAGGCCGCCGACGTGCAGCAGCGCTTCCCCGAGGCCACCGGCACCGGCAGCCTCGACGCCGCCCGCGGCACCTCCCACCTCGTCGACCCGCTGAACGGCGACGTCCTCGCCGGCGAGGTCGACGTCCACGGCAGCCCGTTCGACGCCGCCGCCTGGGCCACCGCCTCCCGCGCCGGCACCGCCTGGGACGGCGGCCGCTGGAACGGCGCGCAGTGGACGGGCAACGGCTGGGCCGTGGCTCCCGAGCGGGCTGACTGGTCCACCGCCCGCTGGAGCACCGCCCGCTGGAGCACCGCTCGCTGGTCCACCGCCCGCTGGTCCACCGCCCGCTGGAGCACCGCCCGCTGGAGCACCGCCCGCTGGTCCACCGCCCGCTGGTCCACCGCCCGCTGGTCCACCGCCCGCTGGAGCACCGCCCGCTGGTCCACCGCCCGCTGGTCCACCGCCCGCTGGTCCACCGCCCGCTGGTCCACCGCCCGCTGGTCCACCGCCCGCTGGAGCACCGCCCGCTGGAGCACCGCCCGCTGGAGCACCGCCCGCTGGAGCACCGCCCGCTGGAGCACCGCCCGCTGGAGCACCGCCCGCTGGAGCACCGCCCGCTGGAGCTGACGAGCCGAGCACCTCGTCGAAACGCACGGGTGCCGCTAGGTTCCCCCTGGTCCGTACGGGGGAACTTGGCGGCACCCGTTCCCACGTCGCTACAGCGATACTCGACGCCCGACGAGATCACTCCGAGGTGACGGAGGAGCGGAGGTGGGGACGTGGGTCGAGCGGTCTCAGCGATCCCACCGCGCACTGTCGCGACAGTAGGCCTCACCGTCGTCATCGCCCTCGCCGCGACCCTGCTCTGGTCTCACGTCCCCGAGCACCCGGTCCTGCCCGGGAGCACCGGCACGAGCGCGGTCGTCGTCCTGATCGTCCTCTTCGGCGCCTTCTTCGTGACGGAGCTCGGCCAAGCCCTGGTCGAGGTCCGCGACCAGGCCTACTCCTTCTCCCTCTCCGGCATCCCCCTCCTGCTCGGCGTGCTGTCGTGCGACCCGCAGCACCTCATCGCCGTCCGGGTCGGAGCAGCCGTGTGCGCCTTCGCGGTCCAGCGCGCCTCACCGGTCAAGTTCGCTTTCAACACCGCCTCCTACGCGCTCGACTGCGTCCTCCTCCTGGTCCTCGTCGGCCAGTTCGCCGGGACAGCTCCCGCGTTGACCTGGAACGTCGCCGCCGCCTGCTACCTGGCCATGGCCGTCGGTGACCTGGTGACCAGCCTGCTCGTGCTGCTCGTCATCCGGATCAACAGCGGACGGATGCGCTTCGCCGACGTCTTCCACGCGCTGGTTCCCGCAGCGGTGTTCGTCGTCATCAACGTCGTCGTCGCGTGCACCGCGGTCGTCCTGTGGCAGGACGGCCCGCTCGGCGTCGCCCTCCTGGCGGCGCTGACGGCGACGACGGCCGCCGCCTACCGCGGCTACCTGGTGCTGCGCCGGCGCCACCAGTCCCTGCAGACGGTGCAGGAGTTCATCGACGCGGCTTCCGTCGCAGCCGCCGCGCGGGACGGGAACCTCGTGGCCCAGCTCCTGGAGCACGCGCGCACGGTGCTGCGCGCGCGCCGCGTCGAGCTGGTCGTGGGCCCGGCCGGGAAGGTCCGCCACCACGTCGTCCAGGAGGACGGCGACGACCACGCGCCCGCGCCCGCGGACCTGCTGGACGAGCTGCTGGCCGACGGCGGCGCGCACCTGCTCGACGCGTCGGGCCCGCCGGCCGCCGCGCGGCTGCTGTCCACCGCCGGCGCCGGGGACGCCCTCCTCGTGCCGGTCCCGGCCGGCGGTGTGCCGGCGCGGCTGCTCGTCGTGGACCGGGTCGGCGACACCACCTCGTTCGACCGCGACGACCTGCGGCTGCTGCAGGCGTTCGCCGGTCACCTGGGGGTGCGGCTGCAGAACGACCGCCTCGTGGACCGGCTGCAGCACGACGCCACCCACGACGAGCTGACCGGCCTGGGCAACCGGGCCCTGCTGCAGCAGCGGCTGGCCGAGGCCGTGCCGCGCGGGCCCGTCGCGGTGCTGCTGCTGGACCTCGACCGCTTCAAGGAGGTCAACGACACCCTCGGCCACCCCGCCGGCGACGAGCTGCTGCAGGTCGTCGCGCGGCGGCTGCGGTCGGTCGCCCCGCCCGGCAGCACCGTGGTGCGCCTGGGCGGCGACGAGTTCGCGGTCCTGGTCACCGGCGGGGACGTGCGCGAGGCCGCCGAGCAGCTCGCCGTGGCCGTCGCGGAGGCGGTGCGACCGCCCGTGGCGCTCGCGGACGCGACGGTGAGCACGGCCGTCAGCACCGGCATCGCGGTCAGCGCGCCCGGCGAGCGGCCCGCGGACGTCCTGCGCCACGCCGACACCGCGATGTACGCGGCGAAGACGGCCGGCGGCGGGTACCGCGTGTGGGAGCCGGACCTGGACAGCGGCCGCGCGGAGCGCCTGTCGCTGCTGGCGGACCTGCACACGGCCGTGGAGCGCGGCGACGAGGCGCTGGGCCTGCACTACCAGCCGAAGGTGGACCTGCGCACGGGTGCCGTCACCGGGGTCGAGGCGCTCGTGCGCTGGACGCACCCGCGGCTGGGGCCCCTGTCCCCCGCCGCGTTCGTCCCCCTCGTGGAGTCCACGGGGCTCGTGCACCCCTTCACCCGGCACGTCCTCGCGGTGGCGCTGCGGCAGTGCCGCGAGTGGCTGGACGCCGGGCTGGACCTGTCGGTGGCGGTGAACCTGTCGGCCCGCAACCTGGGCGACGCGGACCTGCCCCGCCGGGTCGGGGAGGCGCTCGCCCGCGCCGGCGTGCCCGCCGACCGGCTCGTGCTGGAGATCACCGAGAGCGCCGTCATGGGCGACCCCCGCCAGAGCGTGCAGGTGCTGCGCCGCCTCGCCGACAGCGGCGTCACCCTGTCGCTGGACGACTTCGGCACCGGGCACAGCAGCCTGTCGTACCTGCAGCGGCTGCCCGTGCACGAGGTGAAGGTGGACCGCTCGTTCGTGGCGGAGCTGACCGCCGAGGACCCCGCCGCCCGCCGCGTCGCCCACGCCCTCGTCGAGGGCATCACCGGCCTGGCGCGCGCCCTGGAGCTGCGGGTCGTCGCCGAGGGCGTGGAGGACCGCGCGACCCTCGACGTCCTGCGCGCCCTGGGCTGCGACGTCGTGCAGGGCTGGCACACCGGCCGGCCCGTGCCGGGCGGGGAGATCGGACGGCAGGTCGTCGCCGGCTGAGCGCCCTCAGCGGGCCGGCAGGCGCTCGTCCAGCCAGGCGACGACGTCGGCGAGGACCCGCTCGCGCTCCGGCTCGTGGTGCGGTTCGTGGAACAGGCCCGGGTAGCGGTGCACGGTGACGTCGCGCGAGGCGGCGCAGCGGCGCACCACCTCGGACGCCGCGGGTGGGACGAGCCGGTCGGCGTCGCCGTGCAGGACGAGCAGCGGCAGCGTCGTCGTGGCCAGGCGCGCGGGCAGCGCCTCGATAGCTCGGACGGTCTCCGCGGCCGTGCGGGCCCGCACCCGCCCCGCCACGGTCAGCGGGTCCGCGCGGTAGGCGCGCACCACGTCCGGGTCGCGGCTGACGGCGTCCACGTCCAGCTCGCGCACGCCCAGACCGGGGGCCACCCGCGCCAGCAGGCGCACCAGGCGCCGCTGCAGCGGCGGCACGTCGTCCAGCGACAGCGCCGGCGCGGACAGCACCCCGCCGACCACCGCCGGGTGGGGGGCGCCCGACAGGTGGGTGGCGGCGACGAGCCCGCCCAGGCTGTGCCCGAGGACGACCACCGGTGTGCCCGGGTGAGCGGCCACCGCGTGGTCGACGAGCGCGTCCACCCCGGCCACGGTCGCCGCCAGCGAACCGACGTCCCCGCGCCGCCCCGGCGAGCGCCCGTGCCCCGGGTGGTCGACGGCGTGCACGGCGTACCCGGCGCGGTTCAGGGCGGCGGCCACCCCGGCGTAGCGGCCGCCGTGCTCGTGCAGGCCGTGGACGACGACCACGGCGCCGCGCGGGTCCGGCACCGGCCACGAGCGGCGGAACTGCCCGGTGCTCGTCCAGCCCGTCTCCTCCCCCGGGTCCTCAGCCACCCAGGACCTCCCGCACGCGGGCCGCGAGCGCGACGCCGAGGGCCTCGTTGTCCCGCGGCGCCAGGTGGATGCCGTCGACGCCCGTCGTGGCCGTCGCGGTGCCGGCGTCGAAGAACGCCGCCCCGTGGTGGGCGGCGGCCGCGGCGTACAGCTCCGGCAGCGCCAGCGTCTTCTCCCGCGCCCCCTCGAACAGGGCCCGGAACCACGGGCCGGTGACCTCCCCCAGCGGCGGCGGCGCCACCAGCAGCGCGCGCGGGGCCGGGTAGGCGGTGCCGATGCCGCCCGCCGACGCGGTGACCTGCCCCAGCAGGGTCGCGGCGCCCACGGCGATGTCGAACGGGGAGCGGTGGAAGTGCGCCTTGGTGTCGTTGGTGCCGAGCATGACGACGACGAGGTCCAGGGGCAGGTGGCTGGCCAGCGCCGCGGGCAGGTACGCCGAGCCGTTCAGCCGCGGGTCCATCGGGTCGTCGGCCGTGGTGGTGCGGCCGTTGAGGCCCTCCTCGACGACGAGGTACCCGTCTCCCAGGGCCTGCGCCATCACCCCGGTCCAGCGCAGCTCACGCGGGTACCGCTCGCTGGGCACGCCGTGCTCGACGGGCCGCCACCCCCAGGTGAGGGAGTCGCCGAAGCACAGGACGGTCTTGCGGGGCTGCTCGGGCACGTCGTCGTCCTCTCGCGCGCGGCGGCCCCGGCGGCCGCCGCGGCGATCCTCGCACCGGCGCGGCCGGGCCGGGCTCGCCTCCCGCGCGCGGTGGCGAGACTCGCGGGGACGGGAGGGGAGGCGTGCAGCCGGGTGGTCTGGCAGGGGTGTTCGCCGGTGGTGCGCTGCCGTGGCTGGAGGCGGTGGTCGTGGTGCCCGTGGGCATCCTCAGCGGCCTCGACCCCGTCGCGGTGGTCCTGGCCGGGCTGGCGGGGAACCTGCTGACGGTGGCGGTGGCCGCCTACGCCGGTGCCCGGTTGCGGGCGTGGTGGCTCGCCCGCCGCGGGCGGGAGCGGCCGTCGGCGCGCGCCGGGGCCCGCTCCTCGGCGCGGCGCGAGCGCTCGCAGCGGGTCTTCGCCCGCTGGGGGATGCCGGGCCGGGCGACGGCGTGGGTGGGCGCGGGGACGGTGCTGTGGTGCGTGGTGGCCGCGGTCCTCGCCGTCGACGGCTCCACGCTGCTGGGCGGGGGCGGCTGAGGGCGCGGCCCGCGTCAGGCGGCCGGGCGCGGCGCGTACATGATCATCGCGACGCCGGCCAGGCAGACGAGAGCGCCCGCCACGTCCCAGCGGTCGGGCCGGAAGCCGTCGAGCGCCGCCCCCCACAGCAGCGACCCGGCGACGAACACCCCGCCGTAGGCGGCGAGGACCCGGCCGAAGTTCGCGTCCGGCTGCAGGGTCGCGACGAACCCGTACAGGCCGAGCGCGAGGACCCCCGCCCCGATCCACACCCAGCCGCGGTGCTCGCGCACCCCCTGCCAGACCAGCCAGGCCCCGCCGATCTCGCACAGCGCGGCCAGGGCGAACAGGGGCACCGAGCGGGCGACGTCCACCCCCCAGACGCTAGCGAGCGCGCGATCGCTGCGGCGCCAGCGGGCGGGCGACCGCGGCGGCGCGCGCCGTAGCATCGCGGGGCCGCACCGTCGACCCCCGGAGGACACCACCGTGATCGAGCTGCTCACCCCCGCCGAGGTGCGCCGGGCGCAGGCCAGCGGGCGCTTCGTCGCCGGCGTGCTGCGCGACGTGCGCGAGCGCGCGGGGGTCGGGACGAACCTGCTGGAGATCGACGCGTGGGTGCAGCGGATGATCGCCGACGCGGGCGCCGTGTCCTGCTACGTCGACTACGCGCCGTCCTTCGGGCGGGGCCCGTTCGGCCACCACATCTGCACCTCGGTCAACGACGCCGTCCTGCACGGCAAGCCGTTCGACTACGCCCTGGCCGACGGGGACCTGCTGACGCTGGACTTCGCCGCCTCCCTGGACGGGGTCGTCACCGACTCCGCCGTCAGCTTCACCGTCGGCGAGCGCGCCGACGCCGAGGACGTGCGGATGATCGAGACGACGCGGCGGGCGCTGGAGGCGGGCATCGCCGCCGCGGTGCCGGGCGCCCGCACCGGGGACCTCTCCCACGCGATCGGCGCCGTGCTGACGGGGGCGGGGTACTCCGTCAACACGCAGTTCGGCGGGCACGGTGTCGGCTCGACGATGCACCAGGACCCGCACGTCGCGAACGCGGGGCGCCCCGGCCGCGGCTACCGGCTGCAGCCGGGCCTGCTGCTGGCGATCGAGCCGTGGATCATGGCCGACACCGACGAGCTGGTCACCGACGCCGACGGGTGGACGCTGCGCAGCGCCACCGGCGCGAGGACCGCGCACAGCGAGCACACCGTGGCGATCACCGAGGACGGGCCGCTCGTCCTCACCGCCTGAACCCCCGGCCGGTGGTGCGGCCGCGCGTCAGCGGCGGGCCGGCTGCGCGCGCATCCCGGTGAACTCCACGACGGCGTCCTCGGAGTACATCCCGACGGCACCGGTCAGGTAGGGGTCCTCCTCGTCCGTGTACGTCACCACGTGCCGGCCGTCGACCCACACGTCGACCGTCGCGGCGAGCTGGCGCACCCGCACGCGGTGCGGCACGCCCTCCTCGGCCGGGGCGCCGCCGGTGGCCAGGAACCGCTGGCCGCCCTCGAACCGCGGATCGAGCTTCCCGAGCTCCCAGCCGTTGGGCTTGAGCGTGAAGTAGTAGGCGCGGTCGTGGTCGGTGTACGCCCACAGCACCCACCCGACCTCCCACGGGTTCGGCGCGCCGACCCGGGTCCGCTCCAGGGTGTGCATGGTGACGGTCCAGTCGACGTCGTCGTAGTGGGCCGCCGACACCACGAGCCCCGCGTGGGTCTCCTCGGGCCGCGCCGCCGGGCGGGGCGACAGCCGCAGCGCCCCGTCGTCGAACGTGGTGCTGCCCTCGCCGTTGAAGACCGCCAGCCACTCCCCGTGCTCGGAGCCGTCCACCCACACCTCCGGCCCGGCGCCCCAGCCCGGCGGCCCGGTGCGCCAGACCACGGCGGCGGCCGCGGCGAGGGCGAGCGCGAGCACCGCGCACAGCAGCAGGGGGGTGCGCCGGCGCGCCGCGCGCCGCGGCGGGGCGGGCCGCACGACGTGCAGCGCGCCGGTGTCGGCGTCCTCCTCGGGGGCGCGGCCGCGGTCGAGGCGGCCAGGTGCTCGGCTGGGCGGCACCGCGGCATCGTGGCACGGGCGCGCTCCGGCGGGAACCGGTTCGGGGTTCCCGGTCACCGTCCGGTCCACCGCCGCGGCCGCGGACCGGGCCCGGGCGAACCCCGGCGGCGGGCCTCCGGGCGTGCCATGCTCGCGGGCACGACGGCGCCGCGGGAGGTGCTGTCCGCACCGGGTCGGAGCACCGGGAGGTCGCGTGCAGCGCTCCTCGCGGGCGGTCGTGGCCGCCCTCGTCCTCGTCCTGGCGTGCTCGTGCGCGCCGGACCCCGGACCGCCCGCCCGGGACTCCGCGGTCACCCCCGCGGGGCGCCTCGAGCTCTCGGTGCACGACGCGGACGGGCGCCTGCTCGACCTCGCCGCCGTCCGGGACCTGCAGTCGGCCGGGACGGGCGAGGACGGCGAGGACGACCTGCTGCTGCACGGCGACGACCTGACCGTGGTGTCGGCGTGGCCGGTGGAACCCGGCCGCGCGTCGTTCGCCCTCGAGCGGCCCGCGGGCGAGGTGACCCTGGCGACGGCGTGGCCCTCCGCCTCCGGGTACGTGATGCTCCTGCTGGACCTGCCCGCGCCCGGCAGCTACGAGTTCACGACGCTCATCGCGCAGCAGGCCCTGGACGACCTCGACGGCCTGGTCTCCCGCCGCCCGGGCCCGGTGCCCGCCGCGGTGGAGCGCGAGCGCGAGCGGGCCCGCGAGCTGCGCGCGGCCGCGCTCGCCGCCCCGGACGCGGCCCGCGAGGGCGCGCTGTCCGCGCGGGCGTTCGACGCGGCCGTCGCCGCCCAGGTGCAGCTGCTGGGCGGGCCGGCGGCGGTGCCCGCGCCCGGGCGGCAGGTGGCCGTCACGTTCGAGGACCCCTCGCGCCACGACGCCCTGGTGGGGGTGCGCGAGCTGGCCGGCGCCGGCGCGCGCGAGCCGTGGGTGCGCCTCGTCTTCGACGCGGCGCGCCCGGCGTCCTCGTACCGCGCCGACGTGGACGCGGCGCGCGCCGCGGGCGTCCACGTGCTGGGGCAGTTCCTGGACTCCACGCAGTCGGGGGCGGTGGACGCGGCGGGCTGGCGCCGGCGCGTGGCCGAGTACGTGGGGGCGCTGCCGGGCGTGGCGGCGTGGGAGGTCGGCAACGAGGTCAACGGCGGGTGGGTGGTCCCGGACGCCGCCGAGCGCGCCGTCTGGGCCGCGCGGTACGTGAAGGAGAACTCCACCGCCCGCACCGTCCTCACCCTGTACTGGCAGCTGGGGGAGGACGACCCGGAGGACTCGCTGTTCCAGTGGGCCGCGGACCACCTGCCCGCCGCGGACCTGGCCGACGTGGACGACCTGGCCCTGTCGGTGTACCCGGAGGAGCACCCGCTGGGCCCGGCGGTCGACCGGGTGCTGCGGACCCTGCAGCGCGCCTACCCCGACCAGCGGCTGCTGGTCGGCGAGCTGGGGTACGGCGGACCGGACCTGGAACCCCGCTGGTGGTGGGGTTCGCGCGACCCGGCCGGGGGGAAGGTGGAGGTGGCGCGCTGGTACTCGGCCGTCGCCGCCTCGCACCCGCTCACCGGCGGCGGGACGTACTGGTGGTACTACCTCGACGACGCCCTGCCGCCCTCGCCCGTGTGGGCCGCGCTCGCCGGCCGCGCGCCGGGGGCGGTCGCCCGGCGCGCCCGCCCCCGCCTCGGGAACCTCTGAGGAGCGGCTCCCGGGGCGGGGGCGGCGCTCACACCGCCGAGGGCGCCACGAACGTGTAGCCCAGCCCCTTGAACCCGGTGATCGTCTCGCGCAGGTACGCCGTGCCGAGGTAGGGGTGGTAGAAGAAGCTCGCGACGTTGTCCCGCACCACGAGGTTCGCGCGCGCGGTGGCCACCAGGTCGGCGGGGAACCGGGCCGGGTGGTTGTTGAACGCCTCGGGCTCGACGTTGCCGCAGGACTCGGGCAGGACCTTGGTCCCGTACAGGTCCCGCACGGCGTAGGGGAAGTACTGGCCGTTCAGCCGCTTGTGGTCGACGGCACCGCTGAACAGCCCGCCGAAGTACAGGCCGCGCTCGTAGCGGGTGCCGAAGCGGGAGGCCACGGCCCGGTAGTCGGTGGCGCTGCCGGCGTAGTGCGGGAACTCGAAGATGGTCGGGGTCCGCAGCCCGGCCTGGCTGAACTGCTGCAGCGCGGAGGTGATCCGGCCGGTCGCCCACGCCGTGGAGTCCCCCGGCACCGGTCCGTCGTAGATCACGCTGTCGTTCGCGTCGACGTGGGCGGCGAAGAACTCGAAGTCGTTCGCGCTCACGCCGTCGTACGGGTTGTCCAGCGTCCCGAACTGGTGGGTGTACCCGTGGACGAGCAGCGTCCCGCCCTTGGACTGCATGTACTTCAGGGCGCTGACCACCTGCGGGCGCGAGGTGAGGGGGTAGTCCTGCGCGACGCCGCCGCTGTAGGTGCCGCGCGGGTCGACGTAGCGGGTGTAGAGCGCGACGCTGAACGGGACGCGCTCGGAGGACAGGTGGTCCGCCACGGCGCGCAGCTCCGCCGGGTCGGCGTCCGGTCCGACGTCCTCGATGCGCACCAGCGCCCGCCGCCGCGTCGGTGTCGACGGTGCCAGCGCGTCGAAGAGCAGGTCGCAGAAGGCCAGGTACCGGTCTCCGTGGTCGACGTAGGAGAACGGCACCTCGCCCAGGTAGGTGAGGTTCCCGGAGCGGGTGGCCCACGGGATCGTGGACCCGTCGGCGCGGGTGGCGGTGGCCAGGAGCGAGGCCTTCGCCGGGTCGGTGACGTCCACCCCCATGATCCCGCCCTGGTTCTGCGGGTCGCGGCTCAGCCGCTGCCCCTTGTAGGTCACCGCGGCGACCGGCGCGAAGTCGTACTGCGTCCACGTCCAGCCGGTGCGCGTGGCGAACGCGGGGTCGGCGGCCGTGAGCTGCCAGATGTTGCTGTACATCCACACGACCGGCTTGGCGGTGGCCAGGACGTCGGCGAGGAACGCGGCCGGCAGGGGTTCGTCGTAGGTGGACCCGATGTAGACGACGGCCGTGTAGGACGACAGCGTCCCGGCCGTGTAGGAGACGACGGGCATGGCCGTCCAGGAGCCGAACCGGGAGGCCAGGTTGGCCGTCTGCTGCGCGTACAGCTCCCCCAACCACCCCCAGGTTCCGGTGCTGTCGTACAGCACGAGCGTCGTCGCGGCCGTGCTCAAGCCGGCGCCGGTGACGGGTGCCGGGGCGGCGAGCGTGGTGGCCGTCGGGGCGGACAGCGCAGTGGCCCCGACGGGGCGGGGTTCGGGGCGCAGGCGCGGCGGGCGCGGCGGGGAGGGCAGCCGGCGCTGGCGCTCGACGCCGCGCAACCGGGCCCGCCGGCCGGGGCGCCGGCCCGGTGGCGCGGCCGCTGCGCCGGCGGGCACGCCTGCGCCGGCGAGCGCGGCGGCGAGCGCGGCGGTGCGCAGGGCAGCGCGCCGGGAGAACCCGGGGGTACCACGGTCGGGGCGGCGGGGGTCGTCATCGGGGTGCACGGGACCTCCTGTGGTCCGGGCGACGGGGATCGAGCCGGAGGTGACGATGCGTGGTCACCATCGACCACGGAGAGTGAGGCAGGATGCGGAGCGGTGGGGCTGCTCGCCGGTGCGGTCCAGCGACGGGACAGGGATAGCACGCTCGTGGCCCGATCAACCAGGAGTTCCCGGCGAACCTTCAGAGCATCGACCGACGGTGACCACCGAGAACTCAGCGTGCGACAACCTTCAGAGGATCACCCTTGTGGGTGATCAGCACGGGAAAACGCGCACCGGTTCAGGACGTCCCCCGGTGATCGGAACCTGGCCTCGGGTTTCCGTCGCACCGACCGGCCACGTTGAGTAGGTACCTCGTCACTATTTACACAGGGTCACGACGAGTTTCCCCGAAACCCCTCCCCCTCCACGCTCCGTTGCGCCACAGTGCCCCCGTCGAACCACGGCGCTCGGACCTACCGCGGGAGGGCACCGGTGTCCACGACCGCTGAACCATGGATCCTCGCCCTGGGTGGGACCACCCACCGCGCCGATGTCGTCACCGACCACCTGCTGCCCGCCGTGGGCGTCGCCTTCGCCCTGTACCTCACCGCCGCCGCGACCCTCGCCCTCGTGACCGTCGCCCTGAAGCTGTCCCGACGCGCAGCCGCGCACCGGGCCGCCCACGCCGTCCGGACGAGCCGGGTCGGCATCCCCCTCCCGGCCGCCCGCACCGCCGGAACCGCCGGAGCTCCACCGGGCGGCGCGGGCGCCCGGCACCGCGGGCGTCACCAGACGCCCTCCCGGCACCCCGTCCTGCACGACCTGCGCACGGCGGCGCGGGGGGTCGCCGCCGGCCGCCTGCTGCGCACCCCCCGCCGGGCCGGCGAGGAGGTGCTGGACCTGCGCACCGACCCGGTGGCGTCGCGCCCCCGCCCGCACCCGCGCACCGCCGCGCCGTCGGGCGGGCACCTGACCGAAGACCACTCCTGACCGGAGGTCGTCATGAGCCGCACCCCTGTTCCCGGAGCACCCGCCCGGCGGTACCGCACCGCCGTCGTCCTCGGCACGCGGCCCGAGGCGGTCAAGCTCGCCCCCGTCGTCCGGGCCATGCGGAGTTCACCGGACCTCGAGCCGGTCGTCGTCACCACCGGGCAGCACCGCGAGCTGGTCGCCGACGTCCTGCCCCAGCTCGGTGTCGAGGCCGACGTGGCGCTGGACGTCATGCGCCCCCGCCAGCCGCTGAGCTCGCTGACGGCGCGCCTGTGCGAGGGGCTCGGCGAGGTCCTGCGCGCCGGCGCGTTCGACGCGGTGGTCGTGCAGGGCGACACCACCACCGCGCTGTGCGGCGCGCTGTGCGGCTTCTACGCCGACGTCCCCGTCGCGCACGTGGAGGCGGGCCTGCGCTCCGGCTCGCGCGGCGACCCCTTCCCCGAGGAGGTCAACCGCCGCGTCATCACCCACCTCAGCACGTGGCACTTCGCGCCGACCCTGCCCGCCGGCGTCAACCTGCTGCGCGAGGGGGTGCGGGAGCAGGACGTCGAGGTCACCGGCAACACCGTCGTGGACAACCTGCTGTGGGTCGTGCGGCACGGCCTGGGCACCTCGGCGTTCACGCCCCGCCCGGAGGGGGCAGCCGCGCCCCGGCGCGTCCTGCTGACCCTGCACCGGCGGGAGAACCAGGGCGAGGTCATGACGGGCCTGGCGCGCGCGGTGGCGCGGCTGGCGGACCTGCGCGACGTGGAGGTCGTGCTGCCCGTCCATCCCAGCCCCGCGGTGCGCGAGTCGCTGCTGCCCGTGCTGGCCGGGCACCCGGGCGTGGTGGTCACCGAACCGCTGGACTACCTGCACTTCACCGCCACGCTGGCGGAGGCCGACCTCGTCCTCACCGACTCCGGCGGCGTGCAGGAGGAGGCCCCGTCCCTGGACGTGCCCGTGCTCGTGCTGCGGCGCACCACCGAGCGGGCCGAGGGGGTGCGCGCCGGCACCGCGGCGCTCGTCGGCACCGACCCCGACGTGGTCCTGGAGCGCGCGCTGGAACTGCTGGACGACCCGCAGGCGCACGCGCGGATGGCCGCCGCGGAGAACCCCTTCGGCGACGGGCTCGCCTCCGAGCGCGTGGTGCGGCGGCTGGCCGCGGACCTGGCGCGCCGGGACGCCGCCCCGGTGCCGGTCCCGCTGCGCACCGCCCCGACCGCCCCGCCGACCGTCGCGGCCGGGCCGGCTCTCGTGGGCGGGTTCCAGGCCGCCCGGTGAACCCGCTGCTGCCCATCACGCTGACGATCGTCCTGTTCCTGGGGCACAGCGGCGTGATGTTCGCCCTGTCGCGCACCACCCGCGCCCGCACGGCCGACCCGCCGCGCGAGCTGGTGTTCGTGGTCCTCGTGCCCTGCCTGGACGAGGGGGTGGTCATCGACCGCAGCCTCGCGCGGCTGCGGGCCTCCGCGCCCGGCAACGTCCTCGTGCTCGTCGTCGACGACGGCTCCACCGACGCCACCGCCGACCTCGTGCTCGCCCACGCCCGCGAGGACCCCCGCGTGCACCTGCTGCGCCGGCGGCCGCCGCACGCGCGCCGGGGCAAGGGCGAGGCGCTGAACGCCGCCTACCGGCACGTCTGCGACTCCGACATCGTCGCCGGCCACGACCCCCGGGACGTCGTCGTGGTCGTCCTCGACGCCGACGGCCGGCCCGCGCCGGGGATGTTCGAGGAGGCCGCGCGCAGCTTCGCCGATCCCCGCTGCGGCGGCGCGCAGGTGGGGGTGCGCATGTACAACGTGGAGGAGTCGCTGCTGGCGCGCATGCAGGACCTGGAGTTCGTGGCGTTCACCGAGGTCTACCAGCGGGCCCGCACCCGGGTGGGCAGCGTCGGGCTGGGCGGCAACGGGCAGTTCACCCGCCTGAGCGCGCTGCAGCAGCTGGGCCGCGCGCCGTGGACGCCGTGCCTGACCGAGGACCTGGACCTCGGCCTGCGCCTGCTGGCGCTCGGCTGGCGCAACGACTTCTGCCCGGGCACCTACGTGGCCCAGCAGGCGGTGCTGTCGCCGCGCCGCCTGGTGCGCCAGCGCTCGCGGTGGTTCCAGGGCCACCTGCAGTGCCTGCGCCGGGTGCCGCTGGTGGTGAGCTCACCCCTGGGGGTGCGCACGAGCCTGGACCTGCTGCACCACCTGACGGCGCCGTTCGTCATCCTCCTGACGAGCGTCCTGCCGCCGCTGCTGCTCGGCTGGGTGGTCCTGTCGCTGCTGGACACCGGCCACCCGCTCGTGGCGTTCCTGGCCACCGAGCCGCTGGTGCTGCTCGGCTTCTACGCCATCACGTTCGCCCTGGCGCCCGTGCTGGGCTACGTGTACTGGACGCGCACGCCCGTGCCCCTGCGCACGGCGATGGCCTACGCGCACCTGTACGTGCTGTACGCGTGGCTGTGGTACCTCGCCGGCTGGTGGGCGGTGCTGCGGGTGGCCCGCGGTCAGCGCACGTGGGCCAAGACGGCCCGCACCCGCAGCGCGGAGACCCTCGTGGTCGACGAGCAGCCGGCCGCGTGAGGGTCCCGCCGGGACCCCCGCGCGGCCGGCGGGCTCAGCTCAGAACTCCCAGTCCTCGTCCTCGGTGGCCACGGCCTTGCCGATGACGTAGCTGGAGCCGGAGCCGGAGAAGAAGTCGTGGTTCTCGTCGGCGTTGGGCGACAGCGCCGACAGGATCGCCGCGTCCACCTTCGTGGCGTCGGCGGGGAACATGCCCTCGTAGCCGAGGTTCATCAGCGCCTTGTTGGCGTTGTAGTGCAGGAACGTCTTGACGTCCTCGGTGAGGCCGACGTTGTCGTACAGGTCGGCCGTGTACTTGCACTCGTTGTCGTACAGCTCGAAGAGCAGGTCGAAGGTGTAGTCCTTCATCTCCTGCCGCTTGGCCTCGTCGACGCGCTCCAGGCCGCGCTGGTACTTGTAGCCGATGTAGTACCCGTGCACGGCCTCGTCGCGGATGATCAGCCGGATGAGGTCGGCGGTGTTCGTCAGCTGCGCGCGGGACGAGAAGTGCATCGGCAGGAAGAAGCCGGAGTAGAACAGGAAGCTCTCCAGCAGCGTGGAGGCGACCTTGCGCTTGAGCGGGTCGTCGCCGTGGTAGTACTCCAGCACGATCGACGCCTTGCGCTGCAGCGCCTCGTTCTGCTCCGACCAGGTGAAGGCCTCGTCGATCTCCTGCGTGGAGGCCAGCGTGGAGAAGATCGAGGAGTAGCTGCGCGCGTGCACCGACTCCATGAACGCGATGTTCGTGTAGACGGCCTCCTCGTGCGGGGTGATCGCGTCGGGGATCAGCGAGACCGCGCCGACGGTGCCCTGGATGGTGTCCAGCAGCGTCAGGCCGGTGAAGACCCGCATCGTCAGGGTGCGCTCGGTGGGGGTGAGCCGCGCCCACGACTGCACGTCGTTGGACAGCGGGACCTTCTCCGGCAGCCAGAAGTTGGAGGTCAGACGGTTCCAGACCTCCAGGTCCTTCTCGTCCGGCACCCGGTTCCAGTTGATCGCGTTCACGCGGTCGATGAGCTTGAGCTTGTCCACGGTTCCTTCTCCGTCGTCGTGTCGACCGCCCGGACGGGCTGCGGGTGCGGCTGGCTGGTGCGGGTGGTGCGCACCGCACCGCCGGGTTCTCGCGGGTGCCGGCGGTGCGGTGCGTCTAGGGGTGGCGGGCGGGGCCGGCCGTCACAGCATGCAGCTGACGCAGCCCTGGACCTCGGTGCCCTCGAGCGCCATCTGCCGGATGCGGATGTAGTAGATCGTCTTGATGCCCTTGCGCCAGGCGTAGATCTGCGCGCGGTTGATGTCGCGCGTGGTCGCGGTGTCCTTGAAGAACAGCGTCAGGGACAGGCCCTGGTCGACGTGCTCGGTGGCCGCCGCGTACGTGTCGATGATCTTCTCGGGGCCGATCTCGTACGCGTCCTCGTAGTACTCCAGGTTCTCGTTCGTCATGAACGGCGCCGGGTAGTACACGCGACCGAGCTTGCCCTCCTTGCGGATCTCGATCTTCGACGCGATCGGGTGGATCGACGACGTCGAGTTGTTGATGTAGCTGATCGAGCCCGTGGGCGGGACGGCCTGCAGGTTCTGGTTGAACAGCCCGTGCTCGGCGACGGCGGCCTTGAGGTCCCGCCAGTCCTGCGGCGTCGGCAGGTCGACGCCGGCGCGGGCGAACAGCTCGGCGGCGCGCTCGGTGCGCGGCGCCCACGAGCGCTCGGTGTACTTGTCGAAGAAGGACCCGTCGGCGTAGGCGGAGCGCTCGAAGCCCTCGAAGACCTCCCCGCGCTCGGCGGCGATGAGGTTGGAGGCGCGCAGCGCGTGGTACAGCACGGCGGCGAAGTAGGCGCTGGTGAAGTCCACGGCCTCGGGGCTGCCGTAGCGCACGTGCTCGCGCGCCAGGTAGCCGTGCAGGTTCATCTGCCCCAGGCCGATGGCGTGCGAGCGGGCGTTGCCGTTCGCGATCGAGGGCACGGAGCGGATGTCGCTGGCGACCGAGACGGCCGTCAGGGCCCGCACGGCGGTCTCGACGCTGCGGCCCAGGTCCCCGCCGTCCATCGTCAGCGCGATGTTGAGCGAGCCGAGGTTGCAGGAGATGTCCTTGCCGACGACCTCGTAGCCGAGGTCCTCGCCCAGCCTGCTCGGGGTGTTGACCTGCAGGATCTCCGAGCACAGGTTCGACATGTTGATGCGGCCGTCGATCGGGTTGGCCCGGTTCACCGTGTCCTCGAAGACGATGTACGGGTAGCCCGACTCGAACTGCAGCTCGGCCAGCGTCTGGAAGAACTCGCGCGCGTTGATCGTCGTCTTGCGGATGCGGTCGTCGGCGACCATCTCGCGGTACTTCTCGCTGACCGCCACGTCGCCGAAGGGCACCCCGTAGACGCGCTCGACGTCGTAGGGGGAGAACAGGTGCATCGGCTCGTTGTTCTTGGCGAGCTCGAAGGTGATGTCCGGCACCACGACGCCCAGGCTCAGGGTCTTGATGCGGATCTTCTCGTCGGCGTTCTCGCGCTTGGTGTCGAGGAAGCGCAGGATGTCGGGGTGGTGCGCCGACAGGTACACCGCGCCGGCGCCCTGGCGGGCCCCGAGCTGGTTGGCGTAGGAGAAGGAGTCCTCCAGCAGCTTCATCACCGGGATGACGCCGGAGGACTGGTTCTCGATGCGCTTGATCGGCGCGCCGTACTCGCGGATGTTGCTCAGCAGCAGCGCCACGCCGCCGCCGCGCTTGGACAGCTGCAGCGCGGAGTTGATGCTGCGGCCGATGGACTCCATGTCGTCCTCGATGCGCAGCAGGAAGCAGGAGACGAGCTCCCCGCGCGAGGCCTTGCCGGCGTTGAGGAAGGTCGGCGTGGCCGGCTGGAAGCGCCCGGCCATGACCTCGTCGACGATGGCCGTGGCCAGCGCCTCGTCGCCGTCGGCGAGGGTGAGGGCCGTCATGACGGCGCGGTCCTCGAAGTTCTCCAGGTACCGGCTGCCGTCGAAGGTCTTCAGCGCGTAGCTCGTGTAGAACTTGAAGGCGCCCAGGAAGGTCTGGAACCGGAAGCGCGCCGCGTGCGCGCGGTCGGTGACGTCGCGGACGAACTCGTAGCGGTAGCGGTCCAGGACCTCGCGCTCGTAGTAGCCCTCGGCGACCATGTGGTCCAGGCGCTCGCGCAGGTCCCCGAAGCGCACCGTGCGCGGGTTCACGTGCTGCAGGAAGTACTGCCGCGCGGCCTCGCGGTCGGCCTCGAACTGGATGCGCCCCTCGGCGTCCCAGAGGTTCAGCAGCGCGTTGAGCGTGTGGTAGCCCGGCGCGGGGGCGGCCTGGGCGGGGACGGCGCCCGGCGTGGAGGGGGCGTCGGAGGTGAGGGTCACAGCGTGTCCAATCCGTCGCGCACCCGACGCACGTCGTCCGGGGTGCCGAAGAGCTCGAAGCGGTGGAGGAGGGGCACGCGGCACTTGGCGGCGACGATGTCGCCGGCCACGGCGTAGTGCACCCCGAAGTTGGTGTTGCCCGCCCCGACCACGCCCCGGATGAGGGCGCGGTTGGCCGGGTCGTTGAGGAAGCGGATGACCTGCTTGGGGACCGCTCCCGCACCTCCCCCGCCGCCGTAGGTGGGCAGGACCAGGACGTAGGGGGCGGTGACCGCCAGCGGCTCGTCGCCGGCGCGCAGCGGGAGGCGGCGCGCGGGGACGTCGAGCTTGCCGACGAACCGGTGGGTGTTGCCGGAGACGCTCGAGAAGTAGACGATCTCCGGCCCGGTCACGCCGGGACGGCCGTGAGGCGGTCGGCCAGGCCGTCGATGCGGTCGGGGCGGAAGCCCGACCAGTGGTCCTCGCCGGCCACGACGACCGGCGCCTGCACGTACCCGAGGGACTTGACCAGCTCGTGGGCGCGCTCGTCGGCGGTCACGTCGACGACCTCGTAGGCCAGCCCCTTGGAGTCCAGCGCACGGTAGGTCATGCGGCACTGCACGCAGGACGGGGTGCTGTAGACGGTGATGCTCATGGGGGTGGTCCTTCCCTCGGGGCCCTCGCGGTGACGCTGTCGCGACCCGTCCTGCTGGGTGTGCCCCGACACTACCCCTGGGGGCCGACATGTCCACTCACCACAAGATGGTGTGTCACACCGGTGTCATTCACATCCCCTGGGGACGAGGCTGTGGACGGTCCGCGGCGGTCGCGTTCCCGCAGGTCAGGGGCCCGTGGAGTGACGCCCAGGAGGCGCTTTACTACTGAGAGTCACAGTTGGGACACGACGCGGAGACGGCGTGTCGCGCTCCGCTCGGCGTGTCGCGGCCCTCGGGAGCCGGCCGGCGGGGACCCGGGCGGAGAGGGCTGTGGACGGCCCTGTGGGCAGTGGTGTGCGCGGCCGGTGGACGGCCTGTGGACCGTCCCGTCCTGTGGACAGCCCTGTGGATCCTTGGGGCTCAGCTCCGCAGGAGGTGGTCCATCCGGTGCGCCAAGAGCTCGCGCAGCACGATCGAGGTGGAGGTGCGCCGGATGCCGCGGCACGCGGTGATGCGCTGGGTGATCTCGTAGACGTGGTCGGCGTCGCGGGCGGCGACCTGGATGAGCAGGTCGTCGTCGCCGGAGATGCCCAGGCACTCCACGACCTCGGGGATGAGCGCCACGTCGGCGATCATCTGCGCGAACTCCGCCTGGTCCACCTCGGCCGTCACGACCGCCCGCATCGGCAGCCCGACCCGCTCGGGCGGCACCCGCACCGAGTGCGGCCGCAGGACCCCCTCGCGGGCCAGCCGCTCCAGCCGCGCGTGGACCGTGCCGCGCGCCAGGCCCAGGTCGAGCGAGAGCCGCTGCACCGTGGCGCGCGGGTCGCGGTCCAGCGCCAGCAGGATGCGCCGGTCGGTGCCGTCCAGACCCGTCACGACGACCAGCCTAGAGCTCCTGGACGGGCGGGACTGGTCGATCTGACCAGCCGGGACGACGGCTGTTGCGCACCGCGCCCCGCGGTGTCTGTCATCCCGGGCATGACGACCAGCACGGGCACCAGCACGAGCACCAGCACGAGCACGACGGGGACCGCCGGCGCGGGTGCGCCGGCCGGCACGGTGACGGTGGGCGCCTACCTGGCGCACCGCCTGCGGCAGCTGGGCGTGCGGCACCTGTTCGGGCTGCCCGGCGACTTCAACCTCGCGCTGCTCGACGAGCTGCTCGCGCCCGGTGCGCCGGACGGGGAGCCGGCGCTGCGCTGGATCGGCTCGGCCAACGAGCTGAACGCCGGGTACGCCGCCGACGGGTACGCGCGGATCCGGCGCGGGCCGGCCGCCGTCGTGACGACCTTCGGCGTGGGCGAGCTGTCGCTGGTCAACGCCCTGGCCGGCAGCTTCGCCGAGGACGTGCCGGTGGTGTCCGTCGTCGGCATGCCGGCCACCGGCGCGCAGGCGGCCGGCGCGCTGCTGCACCACTCCCTCGCCGACGGCGACTTCGACCACTTCGTGCGCGTGGCCGGGGAGGTGACGGCCTCGGCGACCGTGCTGCGCGCGCAGGGCGCGGCCACCGCGATCGACCGCGCGCTGCTGACGGCCGTCGGCACCTCCAAGCCCGTCTACCTCGGCGTGCCCGCCGACGTGGCTGTGGCCCGGGTCTCAGCCGCCCCGCTGGCGCGGCCGCTGCGGGTGCTGCGCAGCGACTCCGGCAGCGCCGCCGAGCTGGCCGCCGCGCTGCGCGCCCACCTGGCCGGCGCCCCGGAGGTGACCGTGCTGGCCGGCCCGCGCCTGCACCGGCGCCACCTGGAGGAGCGGATGCGGGCGGTCGCGAGCTGCGACGGGGTGCGGGTGGCCACCCAGTCGGCGTCCAAGGCACTGCTGGACGAGTCGCACCCGGCGAACCTCGGCGTGTACGCGGGCCGGTTCACCACCTCCGAGGAGACCCGCCGGCGCGTCGACACGGCCTCCCCGCTCGTGCTGGCCGGCGCCGTCATGACCGACTTCCTCACCGGCTCCTTCACCCACGGCTTCGACCCCGACGCGGCGGTGGACCTGCAGCTGGACCACGCCCGCGTGGCCGGCGACGTCTTCTACGGCGTCTACCTCGACGACTCCCTGCGCCTGCTGCACGAGGCGCTGCTCGAGCGCTCCCCCGCACCGGCGCCGCTGCCGCGCCAGGAGCCGCGGCCCGCCCCGGCACCGGTGGCCGCGGACGAGCGGCCGCTGACCCACGCCGCGTTCTGGCCGGCGCTGCAGCGCTGGCTGCGCCCGGGCACCCTCCTCGTCGCCGAGGCGGGCACCTCGTTCTACGGCGCGGTGGAGATGACGCTGCCCGACGGCTGCGACCTGCTGGGCCAGCCCGTGTGGTCCTCCATCGGGTACACGCTGCCCGCGACGCTCGGGGCGCTGCTGGCCGACCCCGGCCGCGAGACGGTGCTCGTCATCGGCGACGGGTCGGCGCAGCTGACGGTGCAGGAGCTGGGCCGGCTGCTGCAGCCGGGCCTGGCGCCGAAGGCGCCGACGGTGCTCGTCCTCAACAACGACGGCTACACCGTCGAGCGGGCCATCCGCAGCCCCGAGGCCGTCTACCAGGACGTCGTGGCGTGGGACTGGACGGCGCTGCCCGCGGCGCTGGGCTCGCCGGGGACCCTCGTGCGCCGCGTCACGACCGTCGGCGAGCTGGTGCGCGTGCTGGAGGAGCGGCGCGCCGAGCCGTCGCGGGCGCTGTTCGTCGAGGTGGTCCTGCCCCGCGACGACGCCCCCGACCTGCTGCACCGCCTGGCGCGCAGCGTGCGCTGAGGCGCCGGGCGCTCAGGTCGCCACGACCGCGTGGACGAGGGCGGCGCCCGAGCTGCCGGGGCGCGTGCCGAACAGGCTGACCACGAGTTGCAGGGGGTAGCGGAGGACCTGGGGCGAGGTGAAGACGACCTCCTCCTCGCAGGCCACGACGACGCCGCCGCCGTCCCAGCGCGCCGACCAGGTGTGCGCCGCCCCCGCCCCGACCGGGACGACGACCTCCCGCACGTCGGTGACCAGGCGCGGGTCGTGGTGGGCCTTGACGCCCGTGCGGGCCGTCGTGGTCGAATCCGTCACGGCCTCGCCGTCCACCTCGAACAGGCACACCTCCCCGCTGTCGCGCTCGTCGAGGTGCTCGGTGCCCACCAGCCAGACGGCGAGGGTGCAGCCGTCGTCGCGGCCGGCGGTGACGGTGACGTCGACCTGCCCGGCGCGGGGGGCCCGCAGCAGCCGCAGCGGGGTGGGCGTGCGGACCACCAGGCCGTCGGGGCGGTGGCGGTGCGTGCCCCGGGTCGAGCCCGCCGGGCCGCTGAACAGGGCGGTCTGCAGGCTGGACACCCGCAGCGGGGCGTCCTCGGGCCGCCAGTCGGGCTGGTCGGCGTCCACCCGCAGGCGCAGTCCGCCGGGCCCGTCGGGCCCGTCCGCGACGAGGTCGTAGCGGGCGTGGGAGCGCTCGGGCGTCGTCCAGTGCGGCAGGTAGTGGTCCACCCACCGCGCGGGGTCGAGCCGGGGACCGGCGAAGTCCTCGACGAACCCGGCCGCCGACCGGTCCAGCCGCTGCCACCGCGTGCCCGTCACGTCCGCCTCCCCGGGGTCCGCCCGCGCTGCCGGCGGGATCGTGGCAGGCGGTGCGCCCGCGCGGGCGGGATAACGCGGTCAGCGGGTCAGCGGGCCGGCAGCCAGCGGGCCAGGCGGCGCGCGGCGGCCGCGTCCAGGCCGGCGGCCAGCGCCGCCCCCACCAGCAGCCCGGCCGCCGACGTGCCCGCGGGCGCGGGCGCCGGGCCGCCGGGGGCGCACAGGTCGGCGAACTCGCGCAGCAGCGGCTGCACCCGGCGCCGCTCGTGGGCGGGCGCGAAGCCGTGCGGACCGAGCGCGCACGCCGCGGTCACGACGTCGCGCACGCGCGGGTCGAGCAGGGCCCGGGCCCGCTCCAGGGGGCGGCTGAGGTCGCGCGCGCCGACGGCGAGCGCCCACCCGCGCCGCCAGCCGGCCGGCGCGTCCGGGGGCAGGGGCGCGACGTCGAGCAGGCAGACGGGGGCGCCCGCGGCCAGCGCGAGGGCGAAGGCGAGGTCGTCCGGGCCGGGGTCGTGCACGAGGACGGGCCGGTGCCCGGCGTCCCGGTCGGGCCCGGTGAGCCCGGCGGGCGGGCGGCGGGCGCGGCGGGTGGTCACGGCGTGGGCGCGCGCGAAGGCCAGCAGCTCGGGGTGGGCGCGCTCGTCGCCGCGGGCGGGCACGACGAGGACGCCGTGCAGGCCGCGGGCGAAGCACTGCTCGTCGACCCAGTCGACCGCGGCCGCCAGGTGCCCGGCCAGGGGTGCGCTGGAGGGCAGCCACGCCGTCGGCTGCACCAGCGGGGCGGGCACCTGCACGCGGCCAGCGTGCCACCCCGGCGGTGCGCGGGGGCACGGCTCAAGGGGCGGGCGGGGCCTGCCGATGAGCACGGGACCGCCCGTCCTCGTCCTGGGAGCGCCCCCGTGCCGTACCGCCTCGTCACCCGCAGCGACTTCGACGGCCTCGTGTGCGCCGTGCTCCTGCGCCAGCTCGACCTGGTCGACGAGATCACCTTCGTGCACCCCAAGGACGTGCAGGACGGCGTCGTGGAGATCACGGAGCGGGACGTGCTGACGAACCTGCCGTACGACCCGCGCGCGCACCTGGTCTTCGACCACCACCACTCCGAGACGCTGCGCACGCGCGGCGCCGCGAACCACGTCATCGACCCGGACGCGCCGTCGGCGGCGCGCGTGGTGTTCGACCACTTCGGCGGGGCGGCGCGGTTCCCGAAGGTGTCGGAGGAGCTGATGCGGGCGGTCGACCAGGCGGACTCGGCGGCGTACGACGTCTCCGAGGTCCTGGAGCCGGAGGGCTGGACGCTGCTGAACTTCCTCATGGACAGCCGCACGGGCCTGGGCCGGTTCCGCGACTTCCGCATCTCCAACTACCAGCTGATGATGCAGCTGATCGAGGCGTGCGCGGAGTACCAGGACGTCGAGGAGATCCTCGCGCTGCCGGACGTGGCGGAGCGGGTGGAGCTGTACCGGGCGCAGGCGGAGCTGTTCCGCGCGCAGCTGGAGCGGGTGACGACGCTGCACGGGGACGTGGCGGTGGTGGACCTGCGCGAGGAGGAGGTCATCCACGCCGGCAACCGGTTCCTGGTGTACGCGCTGTTCCCGCAGGCGCGGGTGTCGGTGCACGTGATGTGGGGCCGCGGGAAGCAGAACACGGTGTTCGCGGTGGGCAAGTCGATCGTGGACCGCAGCTCGCCGGTGGACGTGGGCGCGGTGTGCCTGTCGCACGGCGGTGGCGGGCACCTGGCGGCGGGCACCTGCCAGGTGCCGCACACCGACGCCGCGCGCGTGGAGGTCGAGCTGGTGGAGGCGCTGCGAACGGCCCGCTGACACGGGGTCCTCCTCGTCGTCCGCGGGCTGGGCGTCGTCCACCTGCGTGGACGTGTGGCACGATGCCGTCGCCGCTCCCGCCGACGAGGAGGACGCCATGACGGCGACCGACCACACCGCTCCCGCCGCCCGCCACCGCCGGGCCGCGCGCCCCGGCGGCACGAGGATCACCGGGGTCACCGTCACCCCCGTCGCCTTCCGCGACCTGCCGCTGCTCAACAACGTCGGCGTGCACGAGCCGTACGCGCTGCGCACGGTCGTCGAGGTGCGCACCGAGGACGAGCACGGCGGCGAGGCCGTCACCGGCCTGGGCGAGACGTACGGCGACGAGGGCCACCTGGAGCGCGTGCGCCGCGCCGCCGACGCCGTCGTCGGCACGGACGTCTTCGACGTGCACGGCCTCGAGCGCGCCGTCGCCGGGGCGCTCGCGGGCGACTCCGGCGCGGGCGGGCACGGCATGGGCGGGCAGGTGACCACCTCCAGCACGCTGGCGCGCGTGGTCTCCCCCTTCGAGGTGGCCGCCCTGGACGTGCAGGGCCGGCTGCTCGGGCGGCCGGTCAGCGACCTGCTCGGCGGGGCGGTCCGCGACGCGGTGCCCTACAGCGCCTACCTGTTCTACAAGTGGGCCGGCCACCCCGGGCAGCCCGAGGACGAGTGGGGCGCGGCGCTGGACCCCGAGGGCCTGGTCGCCCAGGCCCGGCGGATCGTCGACGGGTTCGGCTTCGGCGCCATCAAGCTCAAGGGCGGCGTGCTGCCCCCGGAGCAGGAGGTCGAGGCCGTCCTGGCGCTGCGCGAGGCCTTCCCCGACCTGCCGCTGCGCCTGGACCCCAACGGGGCGTGGACCCCGGACACGTCCGTGCGCGTGGCGCAGGCGCTGGCGGGGGTCGTGGAGTACCTGGAGGACCCCACCCCCTCGATCGAGGGGATGGCCGAGGTCGCCCGGCGGGTGGACGTGCCGCTGGCGACGAACATGTGCGTGGTCGCCTTCGAGCACCTGCGCCCGGCCGTGGCCGCGGACGCCGTGCAGGTCGTGCTGTCGGACCACCACTTCTGGGGCGGGCTGCGCCGCTCGCAGGACCTGGCGCGCGTGTGCGAGGTCTTCAGGATGGGCCTGTCGATGCACTCCAACTCGCACCTGGGCATCAGCCTGGCGGCGATGACGCACCTGGCGGCGGCGACGCCGAACCTGGACTACGCCTGCGACACGCACTGGCCGTGGAAGCGGCCCGAGGACGACGTCGTGGTGCCGGGCGCGCTGGGGTTCGCCGACGGCGCCGTGGCGGTGCCCACCTCCCCCGGCCTGGGCGTGGAGCTGGACCGCGACGCCCTGGGGCGCCTGCACGAGGCGTGGCGGACGTGCGGGCTGCGCCGGCGCGACGACACGGGGTACATGCGGACCGTGGAGCCGGGGTTCACCCCGAACACCGCCCACTGGTGACCCACCTGTCCACGTCCGTGGACGGTGTTCCGCTGTGTGGCAGTGGTCTGCTACCGTCGGGCCCGTCAGCCGAGGCGCCGCCGCCTCACCCGACCCGGGAGCCGCCGCCATGACCCAGTACGCCCCGGCCGACCTGCGCGATGCCCTCGCCTCCGGCCTGCTCTCCTTCCCCGTCACCCACACCCGCCCCGACCTGTCCTTCGACGAGGACGCCTACCGGGCGCACGTCGCCCACCTGGACGGGTTCGGCGCGGCCGGGCTGTTCGCCGCCGGCGGCACGGGCGAGTTCCCCGCGCTGACCCAGGCCGAGGTCGAGCGCGTCGTGCGCGCCACCGTCGCCGAGACCGGCGACTCCCTGCCCGTCGTGGGACCGGCCGGCTACGGCACCTCCACGGCCGTCGAGATGGCCCGCGCCGTCGAGGCCGCCGGCGCCGACGGCGTCTTCCTGCTGCCGCCCTACCTCAACGAGGTCGGCCAGGAGGGCCTGTACCGGCACGTCGCCGCCGTCTGCCGCGCCACGTCCCTGGGCGTCGTCGTCTACCACCGCGCCAACGCGAGGTTCTCGGCCGGGACCGTCGACCGCCTCGTGGCGGAGTTCGACAACTTCGTCGGGTTCAAGGACGGGATCTGCGACATCGACCTCATGGCGCGGATCAACGTGGTCCACGGCGACCGCCTCGTGCGCATCGGCGGCCTGCCGACCGCCGAGACCTACGCGCTGCCCTACCTCGAGCTCGGCGCCTCCACCTACTCCTCGGCCATCTTCAACTTCGCCCCGGAGTGGGCGAGCGCCTTCTACCGGGCCGTCCGCGCCCGTGACCGCGACACGGTCACCGAGAGCCTGCGAGACTTCGTGCTGCCCTACCTCGAGATCCGCGACCGCGCCCCGGGGTACGCCGTCTCGATCGTCAAGGCCGGGATGACGGCCGCGGGGCGGCCCGCCGGCGCGGTGCGCCCGCCGCTGACGGACCTGGACGACGCGGAGCTCGCGGAACTGACCGACCTCGTCAAGAAGGTGATCTGAGAGTGCCCACGCAGACGACCGGCACGAACGGGCTGAGCGTCGAGACCCGCCTCACGGGCGAGATGTTCCTCGGCGCCGCGCGGGTGCGCGGCACCGCCGGCGAGGTGCGGGCCACCGACCCGCGCACCGGTGAGGACCTCGAGCCCGCCTTCGGGCTGGGCACCCGCGAGGACGTCGACCGCGCCGCCCGCCTGGCCCGCGCCGCGTTCCGCACCTACCGCGCCACCGCCCCCGAGGCGCGCGCCGCGTTCCTGGAGGACGTCGCCGCCCGGATCGAGGCCGTCGCCGAGCCGCTCGTGGCCCGCGTGCGGGCCGAGACCGGCATCGCCGAGGCCCGCGTGCGCGGGGAACTGGCCCGCACCCTCGGCCAGCTGCGGCTGTTCGCCCGCGTCGTGCGCGGCGGCGCCTTCCACGGCGTGCGCCTGGAGTCCCGGCTGCCCGACCGGAAGCCCCTTCCGCGCCCGGACCTGCGCCAGCGCAAGGTGCCCCTGGGGCCGGTCGCGGTGTTCGGCGCCAGCAACTTCCCGCTCGCCTTCTCCGTCGCCGGCGGCGACACCGCCTCGGCCCTGGCCGCCGGCTGCCCCGTCGTCGTCAAGGCGCACTCCAGCCACCCCGGCACCTCCGAGCTCGTCGCGACCGCCGTCGCCGACGCCGTCGCCGCGGCCGGCCTGCCGGAGGGCGTGTTCTCGATGGTGTTCGGCTCCGGCCGCGAGGTCGGGCAGGCGCTGGCCGCCCACCCGGACATCGCCGCCGTCGGGTTCACCGGGTCGCGCTCCGGCGGGCTCGCGCTCGTCGAGACGGCCAACGCCCGGCCCGTGCCGATCCCCGTGTACGCCGAGATGTCCAGCGTGAACCCGGTCGTGCTGCTGCCCGGCGCGCTCGCCGAGCGCGGCGCCGCGATCGGCGAGGCGTTCGTCGCCTCGCTGACGATGGGCGTGGGGCAGCTGTGCACCAACCCCGGCCTCGTGTTCGCCGTCGAGGGCCCCGGGCTGCAGGAGTTCCTCGACGCGGCCGCGGGCGCGGTGCGCGCCAGCGCCGCCCAGCCGATGCTCAGCGCCACCATCTGCTCCGCCTACGACTCCGGCGTCAAGGCGCTGCGCGACCACCCGCGGGTCGAGGAGGTCGCCACCGGCAGCGGCGACGAGGAGATCGCCTCGGCGGGCGTGACGAACCTGTTCACCACCACGGCCGAGGCGTTCCTGGCCGACGAGGCGCTGCGCGAGGAGGTGTTCGGGTCGACCTCGCTCGTCGTGCGCGCCCCGGACACCGCGGCGCTGGCCGCGCTCGTCGACAGTCTGGAGGGGCAGCTCACCGCGACGCTGCAGCTGACCGACGACGACACCGCCACCGCCCGGGAGCTGCTGCCGGTGCTGGAGGAGAGGGCCGGGCGCATCGTCGCCAACGGCTGGCCCACCGGCGTCGACGTCGGCGAGGCGATGGTGCACGGCGGGCCGTTCCCCGCCACCTCCGACGGGCGCTCCACGTCCGTCGGGACGCTGGCGATCGAGCGGTTCTTGCGGCCCGTGGCCTACCAGGACCTCCCGGCGGCCCTGCTGCCGGACCCGGTCGCCGACGGCAACCCCCTGGGCATCGTGCGGCAGGTCGACGGTGAGCTCCGCACCTCCTGAGACGAGCTCCGCCGCGCCCACCACCCGCCTCGACCTGCGGGAGCGGTCCGCCGCCGCGGGCCGCTCCCCCGGGGGGGGGGGGGGGGGGGGGGGGGGGGGGGGGGGGGGGGGGGGGGGGGGGGGGGGGGGGGGGGGGGGGGGGGGGGGGGGGGGGGGGGGGGGGG
>NZ_JBJLSH010000028.1:0-55640 GCF_050871905.1 Kineococcus haloalkalitolerans | reverse complement strand
GGCCCCGGTCCCCTGAGGGGACCGGGGCCGCGTCGCGCGGCGGCCGACCGGCCGCTGCGGGCGTCAGGCCAGGCCGTTGTCGGCCAGGTAGGCCTGGGCGACGGCGCCGGGCGTCTCGCGGTCGACCTGGACGCGCGCCAGGTACTCCGTGAGGTTCTCCGTGGTCAGCGTCGCCGAGAACGCGTTCAGCGCCTCGGTGATCTGCTCGCTGTTGGCCTCAGAGCGGATCAGCGGGACGATGTTCTGCGCCAGGAACAGGTTCTCCGGGTCCTCCAGCGGGACGAAGTCGTTCGTCTCGATGGCCGAGTCGGTGGAGAACAGGTTGGCGACCTGGATCGTGCCGTCCGACAGCGCCTGCACCGTCAGCGGGCCGCCGGCGTCCAGCGGGCGGTACTGCCCGAAGGTGACGCCGTAGACCTGCTCCAGGCCGATGAGGCCCTGGTAGCGCTCCTGGAACTCCGGCCCGCCGCCGGCGGTCAGCTCCCCAGCCACGGGCGCGAGGTCCGCGATCGAGGTCAGCGAGTACTGCTCGGCGGTCTCCCGCGTGACCGTGAGGGTGTCCTTGTCCTCCGCGGCCGCCTGCTCCAGCGTCTCCGTGCCGTCGGGCAGGACGTCCTGCAGCGCGTCGTACACGTCCTCGGGGCTGCTGACGTCCTCCGGCACCCCGTCCGGGCTCAGCGCCGCGAGCAGCGCGCCGTTGTACTCCGGCAGCAGGTCGATGGAGCCGTCCTGCAGCGCGCGCAGGTACACCTCGCGGGCGCCGATGTTGAAGGAGCGCTCGACCTGCACGCCCTCCCCCTCCAGCACCTGCGCGTACATCTCGGCGAGCAGCTCGCTCTCGGGGAAGTTCGCCGAGCCGACGGTCACCGCGCCGGGGGCGCTGGTGGCGTCGGTGGTCTCCTCGGCCAGGGGGTCGCCGCCGCCACCGCAGGCGGTCAGGGCGAGCAGCGGGGCGATCGCTCCGGCGAGCACGGCGCCGGTGAGGGTCCTGCGTCTCATGGGGTTCTCCTGGTCGGGACGGTCCGGGCGCTCTGCCCGGGGGTTCAGGGGGCCGCAGGGGCGCGGCGGTCGCCGGAGGTGGCGGCCTCGGCTGCGGGACGGGTGCCGGCGGTCTCGCGGGCGCGGGCCAGACCGCGCCCCGTGATGCCGGGCGAGACGACGCGCCGCTGGACCAGCGCGATCAGCAGGTCGAGGGCGACGGCGAGGGCGGCCACCACGACGGCGCCGGCGACGACGCGGCCGTAGTCGTTGAGCGCCAGGCCGTCGATGAGCAGCCGGCCCAGTCCGGACAGACCCGCGTAGGCGGCCACCGTCGCGGTGGAGACCACCTGCAGGACGGCGCTGCGCAGCCCGCCCAGCAGCACCGGCAGGGCCATCGGCAGCTCGACGCGGAACAGCACCTGCAGCTCCGTCATGCCCATGCCGCGCGCGGCGTCGACGGCGGCCGGGTCGACGCTGCGGATGCCGGCGTAGGAGGAGGTGAGGATCGGCGGCACGACGAGGACGACGAGCGCGATGACCACCGGGGTCAGGCCCAGGCCCATCAGCGTCACCACCAGCGAGAGCAGGCCCAGGGTCGGCAGGGCCCGGCCGGCGTTGCCGGCGTTGATCGCCAGGAACGAGCCGCGGCCGGTGTGCCCGATCCAGAAGCCCACCGGCAGGGCGATCGCCAGGCCGACCAGGACCGCCAGGCCGGTGTAGCCGAGGTGGGCCAGCAGCAGGTCCGGGATGCTCCCGGGCCGGGACGGGTCCCAGTTGGCCGCGCGGAACAGGTACGGGCTCTCGTCCACGTCAGGCCCTCCCCGCGCTCGCGCGCGTCCACGGCGTCAGCGCCCGCTGCACCAGCACGATGACGAGGTCGGCGACCGCGGCCAGCAGCACGGACAGCACGACCCCGACGAGGATGGGCGCGGTCCAGAACAGCTGGAACCCGCGGGTGAACAGCGCCCCCAGGCCGCCGACGCCGATGAGGGCGCCCACGCTGACGAGGCTGATGTTCGACACGGCCGCCACCCGCAGCCCCGCCAGCACCACCGGCAGGGCCAGCGGCAGCTCCACGGCCACCAGCCGGCGCAGCGGCGTGTAGCCCATCGCCGTGGCCGCCGCGACGACCTGCGGGTCCACCGAGCGCAGCCCGTCGGCGACCGTGCGGGCCATCAGCGCCAGCGTGTACAGGCCCAGGGCGACGACGATGTTCAGCGGGTCCAGGATCCGGGTGCCCAGCACGAACGGCAGCGTCACGAACAGCGCCAGCGACGGGATCGCGTAGACGACGCCGGAGACGTTGAGCAGCGGGTGGTACAGCCACCGGAAGCGCACCGCGAGGTAGCCGACGGGCAGCGCCAGCAGCGCCCCCAGCAGCAGCGGCAGCACGGCCAGCACGACGTGCTGGCGCAGCGCGGCCAGGACCGCGTCGCCGTTCTGCGACAGGTACTGGATCACACGCGCTCCCCGGCGGCGCGCGCCCGGCGCGCGTCCAGGTGGTCGACGAGGTCGTGGTGGGCGACCAGCCCGTCCGCGCGGCCGGCCGCGTCCACCCGCACGGCGACGCCCACGGGCGACAGCAGCGCGAGGTCGGCCACGGTGCGCAGCGAGTCGGCGGCGGTGAACGTGCCCGCCGTGGGCACCGTCCCGTCGGCGGTCTCCCAGCCGGTGGGCCGTCCGGCCGCGTCCAGCACCAGCGCGGCGCCGCGCACCCGCTCGGCGACCGGGCGCACGGGCAGGTCGCCGGCCCCCGTGAAGGACAGCCCCCGGAAGCCGCGGTCGCGGCCGACGAACTCGCGCACGAAGTCGTCGGCGGGCCGCTCCAGCAGCTCGCGCGGCGTGCCGAACTGCGCCAGGTGCCCGCCCTGGCGGAACACGGCGATGCGGTCGCCGAGGACGACGGCCTCGTCGATGTCGTGGGTGACCAGCGCGATGGTCTTGCCCAGCTCGGCCTGCAGGCGCAGGAACTCCCGCTGCAGCTGCTCGCGCACGACGGGGTCCACGGCGCTGAACGGCTCGTCCATGAGCATCACCGGCGGGTCGGCGGCCAGCGCGCGGGCGACCCCCACCCGCTGCTGCTGCCCGCCGGACAGCTGCGCCGGGTAGCGGTCGCCCAGGGCGGCGTCCAGACCGACCCGCTCCAGCAGCGCCCCGGCCGCGGCGCGCGCCTCGCGGCGCGAGCGCCCGGACAACCGCGGGACGGTGGCGATGTTGTCGGCCACCGTGCGGTGCGGGAACAGCCCCGCGTGCTGGATGACGTAGCCGATGCCCCGGCGCAGCGTCGCCGGGTCCTGCGCGGCCACGTCGCGCCCGTCGAGCAGCACCCGGCCGGACGTCGGCTCGACCATCCGGTTGATCATCCGCAGGCTGGTGGTCTTGCCGCAGCCGGAGGGACCGACGAAGACGGTGATCTGCCCGGCGGGCAGCTCCAGGTCCAGGTGCTCCACGGCGACCGTGCCGTCGCCGAACTCCTTGCGGACGGCCTCGAAGGTGATCACGGCTGCTCCGGCTGCTTCGGAGGGACGGCACGGGCTGCACCGGTGCGCCCGGGCGGGGCGCACGGGGGATCCCACCACGGTGAAGCGCTTGACAGCACACTCGGCACGAACCCGGCGCGCACCCGGCGCTCCGGCGCGGTCCCCGGCTCCGCGACGTACCCTGCCCGGCGTGCCCCCCGCCCCGCGCCGCACGCTGCAGGACGTCGCCGACGCGGCGGGCCTGTCGCTGGCCGCCACCAGCTACGCGCTGCGCGGCACCCGCGGGGCCCCGGCCACCATCGAGCGGGTGCGCGCCGTGGCCGCCGAGCTCGGCTACCGCGTCGACCCCATCGCCCGCGCCCTGGCCAGCGGGCGCACCGGCACCGTCGGCGTGGCCGCGGCCCTGCGCGACCTGTGGCAGCAGGACCTGGCCGTCGACCTCAACCACGCCCTGCGCGCCCACGACCTGATGGCCGCCATCGCCGACAGCGACGCCGACCCCGCCCAGGAGCGCCGGGTGCTGGAGCAGTTCGCCGCCCAGCGCGTGGACGGTGTCGTCGCCGTGCCCGCCGACCCGTCCGCGGACTACTGGACGCTGCTCGACCCGGGCACCGCCCTCGTCACCATCGGCGACGCCCTGACGGCCCGCCCCGACGCCTCCGCGGTCCTCTTCGACAACCGGCACGGCGTCAGCACGTCCCTGCGGCACCTGCACGAGCTGGGGCACCGCCGCGTGGCCCTGCTCACCCCCGCCCTGCCCACCACGCCCGGCCGGCCCTCCCAGCTGCTCGCGCAGGAGGTGGCGCGCGAGCTCGGCCTGGAGCTGCCCGTGGCGCCCTCCCCCGCCTCCACGGCCGGCGCGGTCGCGGTGGCGCGCGCCGTGCTCGCGGCGCCGGCGCGGCCCACGGCGCTGTTCTGCCTCAGCGACTCCCTCGCCTACGGCGCCTACCGCGCCGCCCGCGACGCCGGGCTCGACGTGCCCGGGGACGTGTCCGTCCTCGGCTACGACGACCAGGAGCTGGCGCCGCTCGTCGCGCCGCCCCTGACCACCACGGCCTGGGACGAGGACGCCATCGTCGCCGCCGCCCTCGAGCAGCTCCTGCGGCTGCTCGCGAGCGACGAGCGGCGGCCCGAGCCGCCCGGACGGGTGGAGTTCCGCCCCGAGCTGGTGGTGCGCTCCTCCACCGGCCCGGCGCGCTGACCCGCCGCCCCCTCCCCCGGTGACGTCAGGGGCGGGGGCAGCGCAGCTCGGTCAGCGGCGAGCCGTGCAGCGGGCGGGTCCCCCACCGCGCGGTGAAGGTGCCAGCGGTGAGGTCGGCCAGCACGTGCAGTCGGTGCGGGGTCTCGACCAGCACGACGTCCACGGCCAGGACACCGCCGCGCCAGGCCGCCGTGGCCGCCACCGCGTCACCCTCCGCCCAGCCGTCCACGACGACGGGCACCGTCAGCACGGACCCGGGCTCGCGCAGCTGGAGCTCCCACGCACCCGACCCGGCGTCCCCGGCGTCCCCGGCCGGCCGCAGCAGCGCCGAGGTCAGCTGCGGCTGGTCGCCGCTGCTCTCCGCGTCGCCGGGGGCGCGCACCAGCTCCACGCCCGCCGCGCCCGCGGCGAGCTGCGCGGGGAGGTCCGGGGCGCCCTCGCCCGTCAGCGGCGGCAGCGCCAGCCCCGCCAGGCGCCGCGCCAGCTCCGCGTCGCGCTCGCCGGAAGCCGGCACGCCCAGCGCGGGCAGCAGGTGCTCCCACACCGCGTCCAGGACGGCCTGCATGTCCGGCGACTGCGAGGTGATCGCCACCACGGCGTCCTGCTCGGGCAGCACGAGGCAGAACTGCCCGTACGCCCCGTCGCCGCGGTAGCCGTGCCGCGCCCGCCAGAACTGGAAGCCGTACCCGCGCTGCCAGTCCGGGTTCGGCATGCCGTCCGCGCTGTCCACGTGCGAGCGGGTGGCCGTCTCGACCCACTCCGGCGACAGCAGCTGCCGCCCGCCCCACCGGCCGCCGCGCAGGTGCAGCTCGCCGAGCGCCGCGACGTCCTCGGTGCGCGCGTGCAGACCGCTCCAGCCGATCTCGCGCCCGGAGCCGTCCGCGGTCCAGCCGACCTCGCCGATCCCCAGCGGGTCGAACAGGCGCGGGCGCAGGAACTCCGTCAGCCGCTGCCCGCTCTCGCGCTGCACCAGCGCCGCCAGGGAGTACGTGCACGGCTGGTTGTAGGCGAACACCGTGCCCGGCTCGGCGTCCGGGCGCAGCAGCAGGAACCCGCGCACGAGGTCGGCCGGGTCCAGGGCCCTCGCGCGCTCCAGCGTCTCCTCCCGGTGCCCGCTGGCCATCGCCGCGACGTGCCGCACCCGCACGGCCCGGCTGCGCGGGTCGGTGACGTCGGCCTCCAGCTCGGGGAAGCGGCTGACGAGGGTGTCGTCGAGGTCCACGCGGCCGGCGTCGACGAGCAGGCCCAGCGCGGTGGCGGTGAAGCTCTTGCTGAGGGAGTACAGCAGGTGCACGCGGTCGGCCGCGTACGGCGCCCACCAGCCCTCGGCGACCACGGCCCCGCCGCGCACGACGAGGAGGCTGTGCGGCTCCACGCCGGGCGTGGACTCCAGGGCGTCCAGCAGGGCCAGGACGCCGGCGGCGTCGACCCCCCGCTCGGCGGGGGCGGCGCGCGGCAGCCGGTGCGGCGGCGCGCCCGCCGGGAGGTCGGAGGAGGACGTGCCGGTGGGTGCGGCGGGGGGCGTGGGAGCGGCGCTGGTCACGCCGCCGACGCTAGCGGGCCCGCGCCCCGGAGGGCGCCGGCCGTGCGCCGGGGCCCGGGACGGGCCCCGGCAGGTGCCTCAGAAGAGGGCGCGGGACAGCGCCTGGCGGGCCTTGACCACGCGCGGGTCGGCGGTGCCGACGACGGTGAACAGCTCGAGCAGGTGCACGCGGGCGGTGTCGCGCTCCTCCCCGGCCGTGCGCGCCACGACGGCCAGCAGCCGGGCGAAGGCGTCCTCGACGTGCCCGCCGACCAGGTCCAGGTCGGCCACCACGAGCTGCTTGGCGACGTCGTCGGGGTCGGCGGCGGCGGCCGCGCGGGCGGCGTCGAGGTCGACCCCCTGCACGCGGCGCAGCACGCCGGTGCGGGCCAGTCCCTCGGCGGCGTCCGCGTCGCGCGGGTCCTGCGCCAGGGCCCGCTGGTAGGCGGCCGCGGCGCCCTCCAGGTCGCCGGCCGCCAGCGCCGCCCGCGCCTCGGCGTGCAGGGGCGGCAGCTGCGGCTCGGCCGGCTCCGCGTCCTGCTCGTCCCCGCCGGCCAGACGGCCGGTGACGCCGTTGGCCTCGGCGAGCTTGAGGACCTCCTCCAGCAGCGCGCGGGCGTCCTCCAGCGCCGGGTAGGAGCCGGTGAACAGGGGGACGGGCTGCTGCTTGACGACCGCGGCCACCACCGGCAGCGCCCGGGCCTGCAGCGTCTGGACGAGGGTCTGCGCCAGCTGCGGGTTGGCCTGCGCGTCGACGCGCGCGAGCAGGACGCGCCCACCGGCCTCGGCGGCCAGCTGCTGCAGCACCTCCGCGCCGGTGTCGTAGCCCTCGGCCCACAGCTCCAGCAGGACCGGCACCTCGACGGAGCGCTGCACGACCTCCGCGAAGGACTCCTCGCGCACGTCGACGACGAACGGCGAGCCGCCGGCCGCCGCGCCCGAGGGGTCGGCCGCGGCGCGCCGGGCGACCTCCTCGCGGCGGGAGTTGCGGGCGGCCAGGGCGCCCAGGTCGACCGCTCCGCGCAGGTTGAGACCCGGTCCCGGAGCAGAGGGCTGCGACGTCATGGCCGGTAGCTTCTCACGCGCCCCGGAGGCGCCCGGGGGTGGTGGCGGGGTGGTGGCGGGGCCGGCGGGCGCCGCCCTCAGCCCGCCTCGACCTCGGTCAGGCCGCTCTGGACGGCCAGCACCGAGACGACCCCGCCGTCGGTGGGCGGCACGTCGAGGACGACGACCTCCTCGCGCACCAGCCGCGCGCTGCGCGCCTGCTCGCGGCCCGCGAGCGCCGCGGTGACGGGGTCCAGGTCGCCGAGCAGGCCACCCTCGGGGCCGGTGGCCGTCGTCTCCCACCGGTAGCCGGCGACGACGAGGGCGCCGCCGTCGCGGGTGCGCAGGGCGACCAGCGGCCGGTCGTCCGCCCCGTCCAGCAGCTCCCGGGTCTGGGTGAACGTCCCGCCGCCGGCCCGCAGCGCGTCGGTCTGCTCGGCCACGCTGCGCGTCACCTGCTCGCGGTAGGCGTCCTCGGCGAAGTCGGCGTCGGCCGGGCTGGCGTCGCCGTCGGTGAGGACGTCGGCGTAGCGCTGGGCGACCTCGCGGGGGGAGGCGAGCAGGTTGGCGTCCTCGTCGGGCCCGACGGCGGCGACGCCGAGCGCGGGCGCCTCGGTGGTGGGCAGGCTCGCGCCGGGCAGCAGGGACGGCGTCGCCCACACCCGGTACGGCTCGCGCGCCGACGCCGAGCGCAGCACGACCACGGACGGGGCGCTGTCGGCGCCGGGCTCGGTGATGACGAGGAACCAGCGCGGCCAGTCCTCCTCGCGGGGCAGGGAGGAGGACAGCGGGGTCAGCTCGTCGGCGGAACCCGTCGGCGGGGGCTCCGCGCCGGCCTCGCGCACGCGGGCGGCGGCACGGCGCAGCGCCAGCTCGGGACCGGTGACGCGGCCGGCGAGCGCCTCGGGGTCGTCCCCGGCCTCGCGCACGACCCGCACGACGTCGTCGACGACCCGCTCGGCCTGGACGGGCGCGACCACGGGCGCTGGGGAGGCCGGGGCCCGCGGGACGGCGGGCACCGGGGGCAGCTGCGCGCAGCCGGCCAGCAGCGCGGGCACCGCCAGGACGGCCGGCGCGGCGCGGAGGGCGCCGGCGGGGCGGCGGCTCACGCGCCCTCCCCCGCGGCGCGACGGGCACCACGGGTCCCGCGGGTGTGGCGGGCCCGGCGGGCACGGCGGGCACGGCGCTCCTCGACGAGGACGCCGACCGCGCCGAGGACGAGCACGGCGGCGCCGGCCAGCAGCAGCGGCGTGCCCGCGGGGTGGCGGGCGTCGTCGCCGCTCAGCGACCAGGTCAGGCGCAGGGAGTCCACGGCGGTGGTCGCGCCCGCGGCGCCGTCCCCGGTCTCGTCCCCGGCGCCGGTGCTGGTGCTGGTCGCCAGCAGCACCCAGGCGCCGGTGCGGTCGGGGGCGCCGGTCGCCGCGGGGTCCCACACCAGCTCGGCGGAACCCTCGCCACCGGCCGTGAGCGCCCACACGTCGGCCGCGCGCGGGTCGGGCGGCGCACCGGCCTCCCCGCCGGGCTCGTCGGCCGTGGTCAGCCGGGGGTCGTCGAGGTCGCCGGCGACCCCGGTGACGCGCGTGCGCGCGGCGCCGTCGAGCCAGGCCTCGGCGTCGGCGGTGCGGGCGACCCCGAGGAAGACGTCCCCCGGGCCGGTGGCGCGCACGGTGACCGGGGACCCGGTGAGGTCGAGCACGCCCCGGTCGGTGACGGTCAGGGGCGCGGCGGCCCCCGCGGGCGCGGCGGCGGTCAGCCGCTGCGGCGGGGCCAGGACGGTGAGCAGCAGGGCGCCGGTGACGGCGGCCGCGGCACCGGCGGCCAGCAGCAGCCACGCCAGGACCCTCCGCACCGCGATGCCTCCCGCTCCGCTCGACCGGCCCGGCGCGCCCGGGCCGGTGACACCCTACGAGCCGCCGGCGGCTGCCCCGGACCCCTGAGGAGCCCGGGGGGACGTCACTGGCCGCGGCCGGCCTCGCCCTGCGCGCGCTCGACGGCGGCCTCGAGGCGCTCCAGCTTGCCGGTCAGCTCGCCCTCGTGACCTGGCCTGATGTCGGCCTTGAGCACGAGGGACACGCGCGGTCCGTGCCGGCCGACGGCCTCGCAGGCGCGGCGCACGACGTCCATGCACTCCTCCCAGGTGCCCTCGACCGTGGTGAACATGGCGTCGGTCCGGTGCGGCAGGCCCGAGGAGCGGACGACGAGGACGGCGTCGGCGACGGCCGCGCTGACGGAGTCCGGGGCGCCGTCCGCGGGCGCGGGTCCACCGGAGGGGGCGACGGAGAAGGCGACGAGCACCCGGCCACCGTAAGCCAGGCACCCTCGGTGTTGTCTCGACCACACGGCGCGACGGTTCTGCCGCGGTGCGGCCTCGCGCGTCGCGCCCGCGGGCCCCCGGGCGGAAGTACGCTGCGTGCCGTTCCCACCCGCCGTCCCCGCCCGGAGGTCCCGGTGCCCAGCGAGTCCCACGACGCCTTCAGCATCGTCGTCCGCGGTTACGACCGCGGGCAGGTCGAGGCGCGCCTGCAGCACCTCGAGGACGCCCTCGCCGAGGCCCGCGCCCGGGTGGAGGAGACCGACGCGCGCGCCCTGCGCCTGGCCGGCGAGCTCAGCCAGGCCCAGCGCGAGCTGCGCGAGCACGAGCGCCCCACGTACGCGGGCCTCGGCGCGCGCATGGAGAAGCTGCTGCGCCTGGCCGAGGACCAGTCCGGGGAGATCCTGCGCTCGGCGCGGCGCGACGCGGACCGGATGCGCGAGGAGGCGCGCGCCGAGGCGTCCCGCACCCGCAGCCAGGCCGACGAGGACGCCCGCCGCCGCACCGGGGAGGCCTCGCGCGACGCCGAGGAGATCGTCTCCCGCGCCCAGGAGGAGTCCCGCGCCCTGCTGGAGGCCGCCCAGCGCAGCGCCGCCGAGACGACCGCCGCCGCGCAGCGGCGCGCCGAGCAGCTGGAGGCGGGCACCGAGCACGAGCGGGCCGAGACGCTCGCCGCCGCCGAGCGGCAGGCCACGGCCCTGCGCACCCAGGCCGAGCGGGAGGCCCTGGAGCTGCGCTCGCGCACCGAGGCGTCCGTGCGCGAGCAGGAGCTGGCGCTGGCCGCGGCCCGCGAGCAGGCCGCCGAGGAGGACCGCCAGCGCCTGGAGGTCGCCGCGGCCCGCACCGCCGCGCGCATCGCCGAGGCCGAGCAGCGGGCCACCGAGGCGGAGGAGCGCGCCGCCGAGGCGCTGGAGTCCGCCGAGTCCATCCGCCAGGAGGCCGCCGCTCAGGCGGCGCTGCGCGCCGAGACCGCCCGCCGGGAGGCCGACGAGCTGCTCGCCGACGCGCGCGCCCGCGCCCAGCAGATGCTCGCCAGCGCCCGCGAGGAGGCCGAGCGCAGCCGCACCGGCGCCCAGGCCGAGGTGGACGAGCTGATGTCCCAGCGCGACGAGATCACCCAGCAGCTCGACGACCTGCGCGGCCTGCTGGGCCTGCCGGGTGAGCGTGGCGAGCAGGGCGACGGCCCGCGCCGGCCCGTCGTGGACGTCACCGGCGACGAGGTCGACGTCGACGCCGCGAGCTCCGGCAGCACCGCCGCGAGCGCCGGGGCGGACCGGGCGAACGCCCCCGCCTGACCCGTCGCGGGCTTCCCGTCCCGTCCCGCCCGGGCCGCCGGTCAGCCGGCCGGCGGCCAGGTGGTGGGCAGCGGGGATCGGGCGGGGTTGACCCGCGCCACGACCTCGTCCAGCACGCGCCGCACGGCGTTCTCGCCCACCCACAGGTGCTTGGCGCCCTCGACGGCGACCACCTCCGCCTGCGGCAGGAGCGCGAACCGCTCGCGCGCTTCGGCCGGGCGCAGGAAGTCGTCGTGCTCGGGCACGAGCGCCGTCACGGGCTTGCCGAGCTCGGCCCAGGCGCGCAGGTCGTCGTCGGTGGACCAGCGCAGCGGCGGCGACAGCAGGAGGAGCCCCTCCACGAGCGGGTCGCGCCCGTGCACCAGGGCCAGGTCCGTGCCGAAGGACCAGCCCAGCAGCCACACGTGCGGCAGCTCGGAGAACTCGGCGAACTCCAGCGCGGCCGCGACGTCGAAGCGTTCGGCGCCGCCGGCGTCGAAGCTGCCGCCGCTGGTGCCGCGCTCGCTGGAGGTGCCGCGGGTGTTGAAGCGCAGCACCGCCAGGTCCGCCAGGGCCGGCAGCCGGTTGGCCGCCTTCTTCAGCACGTGGCTGTCCATGAACCCGCCCGCCGTGGGCAGCGGGTGCAGCGTGACGAGGGTGGCGACGGGGTCGCGCTCGGCGGGCAGCGCCAGCTCCCCCACGAGCGTCACGCCGTCGGCCGTGTGCAGCTCGACCTCCCGGCGGCGCGCCGGCAGGACGGTGCCGGAGCGGACCTCCTCGACCGCGCCCCCACCCGTTCCCTCACCCACGGCCGGCTCCCAGCTCCTCGCGCAGGGCCGCCAGCAGGTGCGCGACGTCGCCGTCGGCGGTGTCCCAGCTGGCCACCCACCGCACCTCCACGGCGCCGGCGGCGCGAGCGGGGTCCCACACGTGGAAGGGCACGCGCCGCTGCAGGCGCGCGGCGACGTCGGCGGGCAGCTGCGCGAAGACGGCGTTGGCCTGCACCGGCCGCGTCAGCGCCACCGGGTGCCCGGCCCGCGCGAGCGCCTCGACGCCCGCCGCCAGGTCGGCGGCCACCCCGTTGGCGCGCGCCGCCAGGCGGCGCCACAGGTCGTCGGTGAGCAGCGCGAGCAGCTGCGCCGACACGAACCGCGCCTTGCTGACCAGCTGCAGCGACTGCTTGCGCAGCCGCGCGGCGCCCGGGGCGGCGGCCGCGTCGCGCAGGACGACGACCTCGGCCAGCGCCGCGCCGTTCTTCGTGCCGCCGAAGGACACCGCGTCCACGCCCAGCCGGGTGCTCGCGCCGCCGAGGTCCTCCCCCAGCGCGACCGCGGCGTTGGCCAGGCGGGCGCCGTCGACGTGCACGCGCAGCCCCAGCCCGTGCGCCACGCGCACGAGGTCGGCCAGGTGCTCGCGGGAGTAGGTGGTGCCCAGCTCGGTGCTCTGGGTGAGCGTCAGGGCGCCGACGGGAGCGCGCATGGGGTGGCGGGAGGCCTCGACGGCCGGCTGGAGGCTGCCGGGGTCCACCAGCCCGTCGGGCGCGGCCAGCGGGACCAGCTTGGTGCCGCCCACGTGCTCCAGCGCGCCGCCCTCGTCGTGCAGGACGTGCGCCTGGTCCGAGCACAGCACGGACTCCCAGCGCTGCGTGAGCGCCTGCAGCGCGACGACGTTGGCGCCCGTGCCGGTCAGGCACGGCAGGGCGGCCACGTCCGCGCCGAACTGCTCGCGCAGCCGCTCCTCGAGGGCCGCCGTCCACGGGTCGCCGCCGTAGCTGGCGACGTGCCCGCCGTTGGCGGCCACGAGGGCCGCGAGCACGTCGGGGTGCGCCCCGGAGGCGTTGTCGCTGGCGAAGCCCCGCGCGCCCGGGTCGTGCAGGACCGCCGGAGCGGGGGTGCTGACCGCGCTGCTCACCCGGCGACCGTACCCGCCCGCGGCGGGGCCTCAGCGGCGGTGCCGGGCCTGGAAGCAGGCGCGGTGCCAGTGCCGGCGCTCGTCGAGGCCGCCGGCCGGGCTGAACGTGCCGCGCGCCGGCCACACGAGGACGTGGGGGGTCGAGGCGGGCAGCTCCTGCGCGCAGCCGGGGCAGCGGTAGGTCTTGCCCGAGCCGCTGGGGCGCAGCTCGCGCACGACCCACTCGCCGTCGGGTGCGGCCACCGTGCGGTCGACGCCGCGGCCGAGCGGCGCGCGGGGCGGCGGGTCGGAGCGTCGGCGGTTGGCGCGGGGCACGGCGCCATCGTCCCAGCGCGGCCCGGTGGCGGCGCGCGCTCCCCCGGGCTCCCTCGAGCTCCCGCGGGCCGCGGTCCGGCCCCGGACGCACCGACCGGGCGCTGCCGCGGCGGTGTCCCCTCCACACCACCGTGGCGCGCCCGGTTCGACCTCTGATCGCTGCACCCGCCCCGGGTGTTACACACCGGCCGGACGAGGTCCTCGGGACGCCTCCGCGGTGGCGCGACGGGCCCCTGCCGGGGGCCGGGCGGCCGGTGCGGGCACGTAAGCTCGGCGCCCGTGCGCCTGGTCATCGCCCGCTGCTCCGTCGACTACGCCGGCCGTCTGTCGGCGCACCTGCCGCTGGCCACGCGCCTGCTGCTGGTCAAGGCCGACGGCAGCGTCCTCGTGCACTCCGACGGCGGTTCCTACAAGCCGCTCAACTGGATGAGCCCGCCGGCGAAGCTGACGGTGGCCCCGGGTGACGGGGAGGTCGAGCAGACCTGGACGGTGCAGCACCAGAAGACCGACGACCGGCTGGTCGTGCACGTGCACGAGGTCCTGCACGACAGCTCCCACGAGCTGGGCGTGGACCCGGGCCTGGTCAAGGACGGCGTCGAGGCGCACCTGCAGGAGCTGCTGGCCGAGCACATCAGCACGCTGGGCGAGGGCTACCAGCTGGTGCGGCGCGAGTACATGACGGCGATCGGCCCGGTCGACATCCTGGCCCGCGACGCGGGCGGCGCGACGGTGGCCGTCGAGATCAAGCGACGGGGCGAGATCGACGGGGTCGAGCAGCTGACCCGCTACCTGGAGCTGCTCAACCGCGACCCGCTGCTGAGCCCGGTGGCCGGCGTCTTCGCCGCCCAGGAGATCAAGCCGCAAGCACGCACCCTGGCCCTGGACCGGGGCATCCGCTGCGTGACGCTGGACTACGACGCCTTGCGCGGCATCGACGACGGCAGCGCCCGCCTGTTCTGAGCGGCCCGCTCGTCGTCGGCGAGCACGAGCACGCGGTGCAGCTTGGTCACCCGCAGCAGGCGCCACGTGGTCAGCGGCACGCCGGCCAGCACGAGGCGGCGGCCCACGCGCTGGGCCCGGCGGTGGGCCCCCACGAGGACGCCCAGCCCGGTGGCGTCGGCCACGACGGCCTCGTCCAGGTGGGCCAGCAGGTCGCCGGTGCCGGCGTCGAGCGCGGCGTGCAGCCGCGCGCGCACGTCCGGCACGGAGGCGACGTCGAGGTGCCCCGACACGTGGACGACCTGACCGGGCACGGCCTCGACCACGGCGGCGGCGCGCACGCTCCCGCGGGCACCGGCCCGCGCGGCGCGGCGGGCCGCGATCTCGTCGGCGGCCTCGAGCGCGACGCGCCCCACCGATCGCTCTGCGACCTGGATCGCCATTCTTCCTCCCCCGAGGACGCCGGTCGTGGTCTCCGGCTCAGACGCGGCGGAGCGCCGCCCGGTTGCACGCGGTCGCCGACGAACAGCACGCGGCGTCGTGCGCCGCTCGTCGTGGTCCCGCGAACACCGTGACGTTCGGTATCCACCGTGATCACACAGTGCCACCAGTCAGGGCTGGACGGGTGACATCGGCGGCAGCGTTGCCCAACGGTGACCTGCCCGAGACGCCGCGGTCGCCGGGCCGCCCGCAGCGCTGGCGCGGAGTCCGGGCGGGGACCGGCGGCGGCCGCCGGGACGGGTCCCGCGGAGGGCTGGCGGGGGCAGCGGGCGGGAGGACACTGGAGCCGTGTCGGCCTTCGCCTCGTGGTCCTCGGCCTTCGGCTCCTACTCCTACGCGGTCGGGCCCACCATCGCCTTCCTCGCCGTGGGGGTCCTCGTCCTGCTGCTGCGCTGGACGTTCTCGCGCGGGCACTCCCTCGTCGAGCGCCGGCCCGAGCGGGGCGGCAGCGACGAGTACGGGCTCCTGGAGGCCGTCTCCGCCCCCGAGACCTTCATCGAGGCCGAGGTGCAGCGCCGCACCCTCCTGGACGCGGGCATCCGCGCCACCCTCGCCCCCACGACGGAGGGGCCGCGCGTCATGGTCTTCCCCTCGGAGGCGAACATCGCCCGCGCCGTGCTGGCCGGCGAGGGTCGCCCGCCCGCGACGCACGGCTGACCGGCCCGCACCTGGCCCCGGGACCCGGCCTCCGGGACCCGGGGCGCGCGGGGTTCAGGCCACGTTGACGTTCTGCCCGGGCGGGGCGGACTCCAGCCACGAGGCGAAGCCCGTGTAGGCGTCCTCGCCCATCGCCAGTTCGAGGTCGGTGGCGAGGAGCCCCTCGCGCAGGCGGCACTCGACGACGAGCGCGCCCGGCTGCACCGCCACCGCCTCCTGCTCGCTGGGGTCGCGCCGACCCACCACGTCGAGCGCCCCCCGTGCGTAGGAGCACGAGGGGCGCGGGGACAGCGAGAAGGTGCGGTACCAGTCGAGGCGGTCGGAGCGGTAGGCGGCCACCCCGAGCGCCCAGCGGCCGTGCCCGGCGGCCGGGCGGCGCACCGAGCAGTCGAACGTGCCGAGCCGCCGCTCGAGGCGGCGGCGGCGCAGCACGACGAGGACGAGCGTGAGCAGGAGGAGCAGCGCGCAGGCGCCGGCGATCTCCAGGGAGATCAGCAGTTCCCGCACGCGGCTCCTCCGGCAGCTCGTCCGTCAGCGACCGCGGCTCAGCGGCCCGGGCCGGAGCCGACGTCCACCGACTCGGCGACGATGGTGACCCGGTCGTGGTCGACGGAGAAGAACCCGCCGTCCACGGTGGCCGTCAGGTCGTCCGAGCCGGCACCGGAGATGTGGACCTCACCCGCGCCCAGCACCGCCAGCAGCGGCTCGTGACCGGCCATGATCCCGATGTCGCCCTCGGTGGTGCGGGCGCGCACCAGCGAGGCCTCCCCCGACCACACCGAGCGGTCGGCGGCGACGAGCTCGACCTGCAGGGGCATCAGGCTCCGGTCTCCTTCTGGATGCGGGACCAGTTGCGCTCGACGTCCTCGAGGCCACCGACGTTGAAGAAGGCCTGCTCGGCGATGTGGTCCATCTCGCCGTCGGCGATGGCCTTGAAGCCCTCGATGGTGTCGCGCAGCGGCACGGTCGAGCCGGGCACGCTGGTGAACTTCTCCGCCATGTAGGTGTTCTGCGAGAGGAACTGCTGGATGCGCCGCGCGCGGCTCACCGTCAGCTTGTCCTCCTCGCTGAGCTCGTCGACACCGAGGATGGCGATGATGTCCTGCAGCTCCTTGTTGCGCTGGAGGATCTGCTTGACGCGCACCGCGGTGTCGTAGTGGTCCTGCGCGATGTACAGCGGGTCCAGGATCCGGCTGGTCGAGGCCAGCGGGTCCACGGCCGGGTACAGACCGCGCGAGGCGATCTCGCGGGACAGCTCCGTCGTGGCGTCCAGGTGCGCGAACGTCGTCGCCGGGGCCGGGTCGGTGTAGTCGTCGGCCGGCACGTAGATCGCCTGCATCGAGGTGATCGAGTGGCCGCGGGTGGAGGTGATGCGCTCCTGCAGCACGCCCATCTCGTCGGCCAGCGTCGGCTGGTAGCCCACCGCGGAGGGCATGCGGCCCAGCAGCGTGGAGACCTCGGAGCCGGCCTGGGTGAAGCGGAAGATGTTGTCGATGAAGAGCAGGACGTCCTGCTCCTGCACGTCGCGGAAGTACTCCGCCATCGTCAGCGCGGACAGGGCCACGCGCAGGCGGGTGCCCGGCGGCTCGTCCATCTGGCCGAAGACGAGGGCCGTCTTGTCGAAGACGCCGGCCTCGGCCATCTCGCCGATGAGGTCGTTGCCCTCACGGGTGCGCTCCCCGACGCCGGCGAAGACCGACACACCGCCGTGGTTCTGGGCGACGCGCTGGATCATCTCCTGGATGAGGACCGTCTTGCCGACGCCCGCACCGCCGAACAGGCCGATCTTGCCGCCCTGCACGTAGGGGGTCAGCAGGTCGATGACCTTGATGCCGGTCTCGAACATCGTGGTCCGCGACTCGAGCTGGTCGAAGTTCGGCGCCTTGCGGTGGATGGGCCAGCGCTCGGTCACCTCGAGGCGCTCGCCCTCCTCGAGGTTGAGGCAGTCGCCGATGGCGTTGAACACGTGGCCCAGGGTCACGTTGCCGACGGGCACCGAGATCGGGGCGCCGGTGTCGACCACGGGGGCGCCGCGCACCATGCCGTCGGTCGGCTTCAGCGAGATGGCCCGGACCATGTTGTCGCCCAGGTGCGAGGCGACCTCGAGCGTCACGGTCGAGGTCTCGCCGCCCAGGGTGACCTCGATGGTCAGGGCGTTGTTGATGTCGGGCATCGTGTCGACGGAGAACTCGACGTCGACGACGGGCCCGATGACGCGGGCGATGCGGCCGGTGGCGCCACGGTCGGTGGTGCCCGGCGCCTCGGTGACGGTGGCGGTCATGAACGGCTCCTCGGTTCCTTCAGCATCTGGGGCGTGTCGGGGCGGGCGGGCTCAGCGGTCGGCACCCGAGGCCGCCAGCGCGTCCGCGCCGCCGACGATCTCGGTGATCTCCTGGGTGATCTCCGCCTGGCGCGCGTTGTTGGCGAGCCGGGTCAGCTTCTTGACCAGCTCGTCCGCGTTGTCGGTGGCGGACTTCATGGCCCGCTGGCGAGCCGCCAGCTCGGAGGCCGACGCCTGCAGGAGGCAGTTGTAGATGCGGCTGTTGACGTACTTGGGCAGCAGCGCGTCGAGCACCTCGTCGGGGCCGGGCTCGAAGTCGTACAGCGGCTCCAGCTCGCCGCCACCGCCGTCGCCGGCCGAGGAGGACGTCTCCACGCCCTCGACGACCTCCAGCGGCAGCAGGCGGACCACCCGGACCTCCTGGGTGACCATGCTGACGAAGTGCGTGTAGACGACGTGGATCTCGTCGACGCCGCCCTCGTCGTGCTCCTTGCCGAAGTCCTCGACGAGGCGGTCGCCGATGGCCTTGGCGTCGGAGAACTGCGGGCTCTCGGAGAAGCCGACCCACTCCTCGGTCACCGTGCGGCGCCGGAAGCGGTAGTAGCCGCTGGCCTTGCGGCCGACGAGGTAGGGCGCGACCTCCTTGCCCTCCTCGCGCAGCAGCGTCGTCAGGCGCTCGCCCTCGCGCAGCACGTTCGCCGAGTAGGCGCCCGCCAGGCCGCGGTCGGAGGAGCATAGGAGCACCGCGGCACGGCGCACCTGCGCCTTCTCCGTGATGAGCGGGTGCTCGAGGTCGTTCGAGTTGGACGCCGCCGCCGACACCGCCCGCGTCAGCGCCCGCGCGTACGGGGTGGAGGCCCGCACCGCCGCCTGCGCCTTCACGATGCGCGAGGCGGCGATGAGCTCCATCGCCCGGGTGATCTTCTTGGTCGCCTGGACCGAGCGGATCTGCTGCCGGTAGGCCCTCAGCTCGCCTGCCACGTCGTTCTCCTCTTCCTCGCGTCCGCCCGGTCCCTGTGCAGCGTGCTCAGCCGCGGCGGGCGGCCGTGGCGCCCCGGCGGGTGGTGATCTGCTCCTGGGAGACGTCGTCGGCGTCGGCGGCCGGCTCGTCGGACTCCACCGGGGCGGCGTCCTCGCTGGAGGAGAACTGCTGCTTGTAGTCGGCGATCGCCTGGGCGAGCGTCTCCTTGGCGCCGTCCTCGAACTTGCCCGACTCGCGGATGCCCGCGAGCACGTCGCCGTGCTCGCGGCGCAGGTAGTCGAGGAACTCGCGCTCGAAGCGGCCGACGTCGCTGACCGCGACGGAGTCCAGGTGGCCGTTCGTGCCGGCCCAGATGGAGACGACCTGCTCCTCGACCGGGAACGGCGAGTACTGCGGCTGCTTGAGCAGCTCCACGAGGCGGCTGCCGCGGGCGAGCTGGTTGCGCGAGGCCTGGTCCAGGTCGGAGGCGAACATGGCGAACGCCTCCATCGCGCGGTACTGCGCCAGGTCGAGCTTCAGCGTGCCGGACACGCCCTTCATCGCCTTGGTCTGGGCGGCGCCGCCGACGCGGGACACCGAGATGCCCACGTCGATGGCGGGACGCTGGTTGGCGTTGAAGAGGTCGGACTGCAGGAAGATCTGCCCGTCCGTGATCGAGATGACGTTGGTCGGGATGTACGCCGAGACGTCGTTGCCCTTGGTCTCGATGAAGGGCAGGCCCGTCATCGAGCCGGCGCCGAGCTCGTCGGACAGCTTCGCGCAGCGCTCCAGCAGGCGGGAGTGCAGGTAGAAGACGTCACCGGGGTACGCCTCGCGGCCCGGCGGGCGGCGCAGCAGCAGCGACACCGCGCGGTAGGCCTCGGCCTGCTTGGACAGGTCGTCGAAGACGATGAGGACGTGCTTGCCGTCGTACATCCAGTGCTGGCCGATGGCCGAGCCGGTGTAGGGGGCGAGGTACTTGAAGCCGGCCGGGTCGGAGGCCGGGGCGGCGACGATGGTCGTGTACTCCATCGCGCCCGCCTCCTCCAGCGAGCGGCGCACCGAGGCGATCGTGGAGCCCTTCTGGCCGATCGCGACGTAGATGCAGCGGACCTGCTTCTTGGGGTCGCCGGACTCCCAGTTGGCCTTCTGGTTGAGGATCGTGTCGATCGCGATGGCCGTCTTGCCGGTCTGGCGGTCACCGATGATCAGCTGGCGCTGGCCGCGGCCGATCGGCGTCATGGCGTCGATGGCCTTGATGCCGGTCTGCAGGGGCTCGCGGACCTCCTGGCGCTGCACGACCGAGGGGGCCTGCAGCTCCAGGGCGCGGCGGGTCTCGGCCTCGATGGCGCCCAGGCCGTCGATGGGCTGGCCCAGCGGGTCCACGACGCGCCCCAGGAAGGCGTCGCCGACGGGCACGGACAGGACCTCGCCGGTGCGGTGGACCTCCTGGCCCTCCTCGATGCCGGCGTACTCGCCGAGGACGATGACACCGATGTCGCGCACGTCGAGGTTCTGCGCCAGGCCGAGGGTGCCGTCCTGGAAGCGCAGCAGCTCGTTCGCCATGACCGAGGGCAGGCCCTCGACGTGGGCGATGCCGTCACCGGCGTCGACGACGCGACCGACCTCCTCGCGCGCGGCGGTCCCGGGGTCGTACGACGCCACGAAGGCGTCGAGAGCGTCCCGGATCTCCTCCGGGCGGATGGTCAGCTCGGCCATGGGGTGCCCTGCTCTCCTTCTCGGTCCTGCTGCTGGGTCGTGCGGGGTGGTGCTGGGTCCTGCTGGTCCTGCTGGTCCTGCGGAGCCGCGCGGCGGTGGTGCTGTCCTGCTGCGCGCGTCCGGCGGGCGGGGTCGGCGGCGGTGCCCGGTGCCGGTCTCGCCGGTGGTCTCCCGCTCATTCTCCCCCGCCCGCCGCGCTGCTGCGTGCGCAGGCGGTGCGCTCAGCCCGCCAGGCGGCGGCGGGCCTCCTCCAGGCGGGTGGAGACGGCGCCGTCGATCACGTCGTCGCCGACGCTCACGCGCAGCCCGCCCACGAGCGAGGCGTCGACGTCCACGTTCAGGCGCACCGGACGGCCGTACTGGCGGCCCAGCGCGGCGGCGAGGCGCTCGCGCTGGGCGTCCGTCAGCGGCTGGGCCGTCACGACGTGCGCGACCAGCTGGCGGCGGCTCTCGGCCACCACCTCGACGTACTCCTCCAGCAGCCGCTCGGCCCGCACGCCGCGCGAGGACGCGGCGACGCGGCGAGCCAGCTGCACGGCCTCCGGGGAGGCCTTGTCCACGAGCAGCCGCGCCGCCAGGGAGGCGCGGTGGGCCGCGGGGGCGCTGCGGTCGGCGAGGGCGTCGCGCAGCGCGGGGTTGCCGGCGATGATCCGCGAGAAGCGGAACAGCTCGTCCTCGAGGGCCTCGCCGCGCCCGGCGCGCTCGGCCCGGGCGACGACGGCGAGCACCGCGAGGCGCTCGGTGGCGTCGGCCAGGTCCCGGGCGGCCGTCCACCGGCCGGCCGCCAGCACGGCCAGCGCCTCCACGGCCGGCGCCGAGACGCGGCCGGTGAAGGTGCGCCGCACGAAGTCGGCCTTGCTCTCCGCCGGGCGCGCCGGGTCGGACAGCGTCCGGCGCAGCCCGATGGACTCGTCGAGCAGGGAGGTCAGCGCGAAGAGGTCGTCCCCGACGCGGCCGGGATCGGCCTCCTCGTGCGCCAGCTGGCGCTCGAGGACCTCGCCCGCAGCGGTGAGGTTCGCCCTCGCCGAACCGGAGTCGAGGCTCATCGACGCGTCGCCCCCGTGGCCTCGCCGCGCTCGACCTCGGCGAGGAAGCGGTCGACCACGCCGGACTGGCGGGCCGGGTCCTGCAGGGACTCGCCGACGATGCGCGAGGCCAGGTCGGTCGCCAGGCGGCCGACCTCCGCCCGCAGCGACGCGGACGCCTGCTGGCGCTCCGCCTCGATGGTGGCGCGGGCCGAGGTGGTGATGCGCTCAGCCTCGGCCTGCGCCTGCTCGCGCATCTCCGCCACGATCTGCGCGCCCTGGCGGCGCGCGTCCTCGCGGATGCGGTTGGCCTCGCCGCGCGCGTCGGCGAGCTGGGCCTTGTACTCCTCCAGCGCGGCGTTGGCCTCGGCCTGAGCGCGCTCGGCCTTCTCCACACCGCCCTCGATGGCCGCACGACGCTCCTCGAAGGCCGTCTCGAGGCGCGGCACGACGAGCTTCGACACGAGGAAGTACAGGATGGCGAGGAAGATCAGACCGACGATCAGCTCCGCGGGGTGCGGGATGATCGGGTACGCGTTCTCCCAGAAGCCGCCTTCCTCGGTGGCCGCTTCCATGATCAAGGCTGGCACGGCAGCTCCTCGATGAGGCTCACGGGTGGGTGGTCAGGCGGACGTCAGAGGATGAACGCGAGCACGAAGCCCAGCAGCGCGAGGGCCTCCGCGAGCGCGAAGCCCAGGATGGCGATCGGCTGCAGCATGCCGCGCGACTCGGGCTGACGGGCCACGCCGTTGATGTAGGCGGCGAAGATGAGGCCGACGGCGATCGCGGGGCCGATGGCCGCGAGGCCGTAACCGATGGCGTTCAGGCTGCCTTCCATGGTCCTCTTTCTCTCTTCTCGGTCCGCGGCGCGTCTGCGCCGCGGGTCGGGGTCGGGCGGTGGGTCAGTGCTCGTCGGCGATGGCGCCGGCGATGTAGGTGGCGGTGAGGAGCGTGAACACGTACGCCTGCAGCACCTGGATCAGCAGCTCGAAGAAGAGCATGACGATGCTGAAGACGAACGCGACGACGCCGGTCACCGGGAGGAACCCGCTCGTGTGGAGCAGCAGGTGCTCCCCGCCCAGGACGAGGACGAGGATGAGCATGTGGCCCGCGAACATGTTCGCGAACAGGCGCAGCGCCAGGGTGAAGGGCCGGGTGACGAAGTACGTCAGCAGCTCCAGCACGTACACCAGCGGCGCGATGTACCCGGGCACGCCCGGCGGCATGAGGCTCTTGAGGTAGCCGGTGCCGCCCTTCCGCTGGATCGCGACGATGTGGTACGTGAGGTACACGACGATCGTCAGCGCGAGCGGGAAGGCGATGCGGCTGTTCGTCGGGAACATCACCGGCGGGATGACGCCGACCAGGTTGTTCGCCAGGATCAGCGTGAACATCGTGAACAGCAGCGGGACGAAGCGGAGGAACTCCTTCGACCCGATGATGTCCCGCGCGACGCCGTTGCGGACGAACCCGTAGAAGCTCTCGGTGATGAACTGGCCCTTGGTGGGCACGACGGAGAGCTTGCGCGTGGCTGCGATCAGGACGACGCCCAGCAGGACCGCGAGGATGGCGAAGACGAAGGAGGACCGGGTCAGCGCCCAGTTGCCGTCGCCGACCAGCGGCTGCCAGAAGTCCTTGACGCCGGGCGCCTCGAAACCGCCTTGCGCGGCCAACGCCTGCAGGGTCACTGCCTCTCCTCCGTACGAACGCCGGTGTGGGAACGGGTGTGGTGGTGCTGCGGGGCGGGCGACGTCGTCAGCACCCCGGGCTCCTCAGGCTCAGCGCGAACCGTACCGGAACCAGACGTAGTAGACGGTGGACGCCGCCCCGGCCAGCAGCAGCACCGGCGTCAGGAACGCGGTGCCCAGCCAGCGGTCGAGCGCCCACCCGGCCAGGGCCCCGCCGAAGACCCCGGTCATGAGGTACGAGACCGCGTTCCACGCGGTGTCGCTGTCCCTGCGCGCGTCCTGCTCGCCCGGCTCCGGCGACGGCGGCTGCTGCCGCGGTGCGGGAGGGGTGGGGTCGTCCTGCGCAGGCATGGTGCGCGGAACGGTAACAGGGGCGCGCGGCCCCGGGGTGCGCCGGGTTCACCGGGCGTCACCGCCGCCGAGGGTGAACACGGGCAGGCGCAGGCGGGTGAACGCCCGCACCTCGGCCGCGACCCAGACCAGCGCGCAGACCGCGGCGGTGCCGGCGACCCAGCCGCCGAGCAGGTCGCTGCGGGTGCTGAGGGCCAGGACGGCGCCGGCCAGCACGCTGACCTTCAGCAGGTAGACGGACAGCGCGACCGCGAGGTGCATCGTCACGTCGACGTGCTTGAGGACGCGCAGCAGCAGGTAGGTGGAGGCCAGGAAGGCCGTCGCCAGGGCGCCGCCGACCAGGGCGCTCACCGCGGCGGCCGCACCACCGGTCAGGGCGCCGGCGCCGGTGGCCAGGAGCGCCGCTCCCGCCACGACGGGCAGCGAGCGCCGGGGGACGACGCTGAACACGTCGTCGGTCCTGCTGCTCACGGTGGCTGCTCTCCGTCGTCGGCGGGTCGTCGGGGGGTCCGGCTCGTCGGCGCTGCTCCCGGAGCCGCGGGGGCGCCGGGGAGACTTCGTGAAAGCTATCACGAGCTCTCCCACCTCCTACGCGCCGTCGCAGACGCCCCGGCGGCGCGGGCGGTTCACGGGCGGGCGGCGCCGGAGGGGGCCGCGGGCCGTGGCGAGCCGCCCTCCGGACCACCGCGCGGGGCCCCTCCGGCGGGCGGGCGCGGAGCGTGCCGGCGCCGCCAGTACAGCGGCCCGAACGTGAACGCCAGCACCGCCAGCCCGGCCCCCACGGCGACGGCCAGGGCCTGCGACAGCGGCAGGAACGCGTAGGAGGCGGCGCCGAAGCTGAGGAACGCCGCCCAGGAGTACATGACGAGCACGGCCACCCCGTGCGAGTGCCCCATCTGCAGCAACCGGTGGTGCAGGTGCTTCTTGTCCGGGTGCCAGAACGCCCTGCCCTCGCGGGTGCGGCGCACGACGGCCAGGAGCATGTCGCAGAACGGCACCAGCAGGACCGCGATGGGCAGCAGCAGCGGGAAGAACGCCGGGGCGATCTGCTCGCTGGAGACCACCTCGGGGTCCACGGTGCTCGTCGCGGCGATCGTCGAGCTGGCCAGCAGCAGACCCAGCAGCATGGAGCCGGAGTCGCCCATGAAGACGCGCGCCGGGTGGGCGTTGTGCGGCAGGAACCCCACGCAGCAGCCCACCGTGACGGCTGCCACCAGCGTCGCCAGCGAGGCGTAGTCGTCCGAGGCGCCGCGCTGCAGGGCGTAGGAGTAGACGAAGAACGCCGTGGCGCCGATCCCCACGATGCCGGCCGCCAGCCCGTCGAGGCCGTCGACGAAGTTCACGGCGTTCACCGACACGAGCACCACGAGGACCGTGATGGCCATGAGCGCCTGGCTGCTCAGCAGCGTCACCCCGCCGATGGGCAGCTGCAGCAGGCTCACGCCCTGCCAGCCCATGACGCCCGCGGCCAGCACCTGCCCGGCGAGCTTGGTGACCGCGTCCAGCTGCACCACGTCGTCGGCCACGCCGACCGCGCACACGATGAGCGCGCCGACCAGCACCCACAGCGGGCCCGGCCGGGTCTCGAACACCCGGCCCAGGAAGGGGATCTGCGAGGCCACCAGCAGGGCGGCGCCCACCCCCAGCAGCATCGCCACCCCGCCCATGCGCGGCACCGGCACCGCGTGCACGTCGCGGTCGCGGATCGGGGTGACGGCCCCCACGCGCTGCGCCAGCAGCCGCACCAGCGGCGTCGTCAGGTACGTCACGGCGGCCGCGACGACGATGACGAGCAGGTAGGCCCTCACGGCGGCACCTCAGCCGCTGCGCTCGGCGGCGCCGTCCACCGGCTCACCGGGCTCGTCCGCCGGCTCCGCCTCGTCCGCGGGCCCGGCTCCGGCCTCGGCGGGGTCGTCCGCCCAGCCCTTCGGCACGGCGCGGCGCAGCTCCTCCTCCGACAGCGCGCCCAGGCGCAGCACCCGCAGGGTGCCGTCGGAGGCGTCGACGATGGTGGAGGGCGCGCCCTTCGGGCTCGGGCCGCCGTCGAGGTAGACGCGCACGCTGCTGCCGAGCTGCTCCACCGCCTCCTCGACGGTGGTGGCGGCCGGCTGTCCGGACAGGTTGGCGCTGGAGACGGCCATCGGGCCGGTGCGGCGCAGCAGCTCCAGGGCCACCGGGTGCAGCGGCATCCGCAGCGCCACCGTGCCGCCGGTGTCGCCCAGGTCCCACGTCAGGGACGGCTGCGCCCGGCACACCACCGTCAGGGCTCCCGGCCAGAAGGCGTCGACGAGCTCGCGCACCGCGAACGGCACGCCCGTGGCCAGCCCGTCGATGGTGCGGACCTCCGGCACGAGCACCGGCGGGGGCATCGAGCGCCCGCGGCCCTTGGCGTCCAGGAGCTTCTGCACCGCCGACGGCGAGAAGGCGTCGGCGCCGATGCCGTAGACGGTGTCGGTCGGCAGGACCACGACCTCACCGCGCTGCACCGCGCTGTGCGCGGCCGCGAGGCCGCGTTCGCGCGAGGCCGGTTCGGCGCACACGTAGGGGGGTCTCACGCGAGCGAGTCTCCCACCGCCGGCGCCCGCCGCCCGGCGGGCCCCGGGGCCCGGCGCGCCGACGTCGCCCGCGGGCGCCCGGTGAGGTCGCGGTGCCCGGCCGCGGCCTCCCACGCGGACCCGGCCACCAGCCGGCGCGCGGAGGTCTCCTGGACCTCGGCGTGCTCGAACACCAGCAGGCCCCCCGGCCGCAGCAGCCGCGCCGCGGCGGCCACGACGGCGCGCGGCACCTCCAGGCCGTCCGGTCCCCCGCCGTACAGGGCCAGCTCCGGGTCGTGCTCGGCGACCTCGCGCTCCTGCGGCACCGCGCCGGGCGGCACGTACGGGGGGTTGGACACCACCACGTCCACGCCGCCGTCGAGGTCGGCGAAGGCCGCGGCCGCGTCGCCCAGCCGCAGGTCCACGGCCGCACCGGTCCCCGCGAGGACCTCCTCGACGTTGCGCTGCGCCCAGGCGCGTGCCATCGGGTCGAGCTCGACGGCGTGCACCCGCGCCGCCGGCACCTCGGTGGCCACGGCCAGCGCGATCGCCCCCGACCCGGTGCACAGGTCGACCACGACCGGCGCGCCGCCGGCGGCCGCGAGCGCCGCGGCCTCCTCGACGGCCAGTCCGGCCACGACCTCCGTCTCGGGCCGCGGCACGAACACGCCGGGTCCGACGAGCAGCTCCAGCCCCCGGAACGGCGCGCGGCCCGTCAGGTGCTGCAGCGGGACCCGGTCGGCGCGCTCGGCCAGCAGCCGCTCGAGGGCCGCCGGCACCTCGACGGCGCTCCCGAGGGCCACGAGGACGGCCAGGCGCGAGCGGTCCACGCCGAGGGCGTGGGCGAGCAGCGCCTCGGCGTCGGCGCGCGGGCTGGGCACGCCGGCGTCGGCCAGCCGGCGGGCCGCGGCGGTCAGGACGGGGCCGAGGGCGCGCTCGGTGGGGGCGGGGTCGGGCACCGGGCGACCCTCTCACCACCGGCCCGGCGGCCGCTCAGAGGAGGACGGCGGCCCCCGCCAGCCCCGCCACCACCGCGAACCCCAGCCCGGCGCCCGTCCAGCGCCGCGCCCAGCGCTCGCGCGGCCAGTCCAGCGCGCGCCAGCGGGAGACCAGCAGCCCGGCGCCCAGCCCGGCGAGGGCGACGGCCACGGCCCACAGCGCCGGAGGCACCGTCTGCCAGGCGCCGGTCAGGCGGACCACGACCAGCAGCGTCGCGGACGTGACGACGGCGTCGAGCACCCGCAACCGGTCGGGCACCTGCGCGGCCGTGCGCGCGCGGCGGGCCAGGGCGGCGGGCAGGACTGCGCTCACGCCGACCACCAGCAGGAACAGCGTCAGCAGGACGGGTGGGGACAGCCAGCGCTCGCGCGCGCCCGCGGGCGGGACGTCCACGCCCAGCAGGCGGAAGGCGATCGTCTGCGTGGGCGCGGCCGACGGGGTCGTCACCGCCACCCAGTCCCCCGTGGCCGGGTCGACGACCAGGGAGGACGCCCCGCCGGCGGTGGCGCCGTTGTTGAGCAGCAGGGTGCGGCGCGCCCCGTCGCCGGTGTCCACCTCGGCGGTGAAGAACCCCCAGCCGGTGAGCGTCCGCTCCTGGTCCGTGGGCGCGCGCGGGGCGACGGCGTCCTGGCCGGGCGCCGTGCCGGCCGCGACCGCCGCGGCCAGGCGGCCCAGGTCCGCGGCCGTCGACCAGGCGCCCGCACCGGCCGGGCCGCTGCCCACCGACGTCCACGGCTCGACCGCGCGGCCGTTGGCCGCGACCTCGTGGGCCCGCCCGGCGGGCAGCGGGTCGGGCGTGACGGCGGTGTCCGCCATCCCGAGCGGCCGCAGGACGCGCTCGTCGAGCAGCTGCGGGTAGGGCGTGCCGGCGCGCTCGGCCAGGGCGTGCCCGAGGAGCCCGAACCCCAGGTTGGAGTACGAGTACCGCCCGCGGCCGCCGTCGCGGCGCGTGGAGGACGCCTCGGCCAGGAGGTCGGCCGCGCTCTGGTCGGCGTAGGGGTTGCCCGCGGCCACGTTGGCGACCAGGCCGCGCAGCGTGCGGCCGTCGCCCAGGGACGGCAGCCCGGAGGCGTGGGTCGCCAGCTCGGCCAGCGTCAGGCCGGCCACGTCGGCGGGCAGGCCGGCGCCGGGGTGGACCTCGCCGAGCGTCGTGGTGGGCTCCACCTCCCCGCGCGCGACCGCGTCGGCCAGCAGCAGGCCGGTGAGGGACTTGGTGACCGAGCCGATCTCCTGCGGGGTTCCCGGCGTCATCGCCCGCTCGCGGCCGGGGCGGGCGTCGGCGCGGCCGACGGCGGCTTCCGCCGCGACGTCCCCGCCGGTGCCGGTCGCCGCGGCCACGCCCTGGACGTCGAGGTCGGTGCTCGCGGCGCGCAGGCGCTCGGCGAGCGCGGGGTCGCCGGTCGCGTCGGCGCGCAGGGCGGGCGGCCGGGGCAGGAGCGCGAGGGCCAGCGCGGCCAGGGCGAGGGCGGCGACCAGGCCCACCAGCCTCTGCCGGCGGGTCGGGCGCGGCAGCTCGACGACGGGTGGGGCGGCCGCCCGGGCGCGGGTGCGCGGGGGGCGGGCGCGCAGGGCGCTCACCGGGACCCCGCCGCGGCGAGCAGGGTCAGCAGCGGGACGACCCGCTGGGCCGGGACGGTCCACGTGCCCCGACCGCTGGCGGTCAACCAGCCGGCAGCGGTCAGCTGGCGCAGGTGGTGGTACAGCTGCCCGGTCGTGCCCAGCCCCTCCCCCAGCTCGGCGACGGTGCGCCGGCCGGACAGGACCGCCAGGGCCAGGCGCAGCCGGACGGGGTGGGCCAGGGCGCTCAGCGGGGCGACGGCCGCCTCGGCGTCCGTGTCCAGGGCCTGGGCGAGGCCGTCGAGCAGCGCGGTGGTGTCGGCGCCCTCCTGCCAGGCGGCCTCCTCACCGGTCGGCAGGACCACGGAGCCGGTGAACAGGACCTGCGAGCGGCCCTGCGCCCGCTCGCGCAGGCCCTCCAGGGCCCAGAACTCACCGCGGTCCCCCGGGCGGACCGCGTCGGCCGCGCGGGCCTCCAGCGCGGCCACCCGCTTCTCCAGCAGCTCCCAGCGCTCGTCGTCCACGACGACGACTCTACGCCGAAGCGTAGGAAGTTCAAGATTTTCGTACGGTCGCGTCAGCCCGCGGCGAGCTGCGCCGCCTCGTCCGCCTCGACGGCCGAGCGGACCACCGGGTCCAGGTCCCCGTCGAGGACGGCGTCGAGGTTGTACGCCTTGAAGCCCGTGCGGTGGTCGGCGATGCGGTTCTCGCCGAAGTTGTACGTCCGGATCCGCTCGGATCGGTCCACCGTGCGCACCTGCGAGCGGCGCGCCTGCGACGCCTCCGCGTCAGCGGCCTCCTGCGCCGCGGCGTGCAGCCGGGCGCGCAGGATCCGCATCGCCTGCTCGCGGTTCTGCAGCTGCGACTTCTCGTTCTGGCAGCTGACGACGATGCCCGTGGGCAGGTGGGTGATCCGCACCGCGGAGTCGGTGGTGTTGACGCTCTGCCCACCGGGGCCGGAGGAGCGGAAGACGTCGATCCGCAGGTCGCCCGGGTCGACGCTCACCTCGACCTCCTCGGCCTCGGGCACGACGAGGACGCCCACCGCGGAGGTGTGGACGCGGCCGGCGGACTCGGTGACCGGCACGCGCTGCACGCGGTGCACCCCGCCCTCGTACTTCAGCCAGTGCCACACGCCCTCGGGCGCCGCCGCCCGCGCCTTCACGGCCACCGAGACGTCCTTGTACCCGCCCAGGTCGGACTCCGTGGCGTCCAGGACCTCCGTCGCCCAGCCGCGGCGCTCGGCGTAGCGCAGGTACATGCGCAGCAGGTCCCCGGCGAAGAGCGCGGACTCCTCCCCGCCCTCCCCCGCCTTGATCTCCAGGATGACGTCGCGGCCGTCGTCGGGGTCGCGGGGCAGCAGCAGCCGGCGCAGCCGCTCGGCCGCCTCGTCGGCCGCGGCCTCCAGGCCCGGCAGCTCGGCGGCGAAGGAGGCGTCCTCGGCGGCCAGCTCGCGCGCGGCGCCCGCGTCGTCGAGGGCGGCGCGCCAGGTGGCGTGGGCGTCGACGACGGCGCCGAGCTCGGCGTAGCGCCGCCCCAGCGAGCGCGCCAGGCCCGGGTCCGCGTGCACCGCCGGGTCGGCCAGGCGGCGCTCCAGCTCCTCGTGCTCGGCGAGCAGCGGCTGGACGGACTCGAACACGACGGACTCCTCCTCGACGACCGTGATCACGGGTGGGTGAGCCGTCCACCGTCCGTGATCACGACGGGGCGAGGAAGGGGGTGGACGTGCGACAGCGCCGGCCCCTCCGGCCTCCGGGGAGGCGGTGGGACCGGCGCTGGGGGCTGGCTACTTGGCGGTCTTCTTGCCGTAGCGCTGCTGGAAGCGGGCGACGCGGCCGCCGGTGTCCAGGATCTTCTGCTTGCCCGTGTAGAACGGGTGGCAAGCGCTGCAGACGTCGGCGCGGAGCTCGCCCGAGGTGGACGTGCTGCGGGTGGTGAACGTGTTCCCGCAGGTGCAGGTCACCTGGGTGTCGACGTACTCCGGGTGGATACCGGCCTTCATGGTCATCTCCTCGTCGCGTGGTCGGCACCGGGTCGCCCGTCGGGGCGTGAGCCGGTGCCTGCGGTCGGCGCAGTCTCCCACAGGGTTCCCCGCGGGATGTCCCGCGGGAGGCGCCACGGTCTGCAACCGAGCGCCCCCCGCGGGTGTTCCCTCAGTCCTTCTGGGCCAGGGGGGTGGAGCTCTGCACCTGGTGCAGGAACTCCAGGTTGCTGCGGGTCTTCTTCAGGCGGTCCAGCAGCAGCTCGATCGACGCCTGCGCGTCGAGCGCGGTGACGACCCGGCGCAGCTTCCAGACGGTCTGCAGCTCCTCGCGGGACATGAGGATCTCCTCGCGCCGCGTGCCCGAGGCCGGGACGTCGACGGCGGGGAAGATGCGCTTGTCGGCCAGCTGGCGCGACAGCCGCACCTCCATGTTCCCGGTGCCCTTGAACTCCTCGAAGATCACCTCGTCGGCCTTGGAGCCGGTCTCGACCAGGGCCGAGGCGAGGATGGTCAGCGAGCCGCCGTTCTCCACGTTGCGGGCCGCGCCGAAGAAGCGCTTGGGCGGGTACAGCGCCGAGGCGTCCACACCGCCGGACAGGATCCGGCCGCTGGCCGGCGCCGAGATGTTGTAGGCGCGCGACAGGCGGGTCAGCGAGTCCAGCAGCACGACGACGTCGTTGCCCAGCTCCACCAGCCGCTTGGCGCGCTCGATGGCGAGCTCGGCGACCGCGGTGTGGTCGGAGGCGGGACGGTCGAACGTCGAGGCGATGACCTCGCCCTTGATCGTCCGCTGCATGTCGGTGACCTCTTCGGGCCGCTCGTCGACGAGGACGACCATGAGGTGGCACTCGGGGTTGTTCGTCGTGATCGCGTTGGCGATGGCCTGCATGACCATCGTCTTGCCGGCCTTCGGCGGGGCGACGATCAGACCGCGCTGGCCCTTGCCCAGCGGGGACATCAGGTCGATGATCCGCGTGGTCAGGACGTTGGGCTCGGTCTCCAGGCGCAGCCGCTCCTGCGGGTACAGCGGCGTCAGCTTGGTGAACTCCGGGCGCTGGCGCGCCTGCTCCGGCGGGGCGCCGTTGACGGTGTCCACCCGCACCAGGGCGTTGAACTTCTGGCGCTGGTTCTGCTGCTCGCCCTCGCGGGGCTGGCGCACCGCACCGGTGACGGCGTCGCCGGGGCGCAGGTTGTTCTTCTTCACCTGGCCCAGCGAGACGTACACGTCGTTCGCGCCGGCCAGGTAGCCGGAGGTGCGGATGAACGCGTAGTTGTCCAGCACGTCGAGGATGCCGGCCACGGGCAGCAGGACGTCGTCCTCGCTGATGTCGGTGTCGACCTCGGGAGCCTCGCCGCGCCCGCCGCGACGGCCCTTGCGGTCGCGGTAGCGGTTGCGGCCCCGGCCGCGGCGGCCGCCGCGGTCGTCGTCGTCGTCCGCCGGGCCCGCGGGACCGGCGGAGACCCGGTCGGTGCGCTCGGCGCGGTCGGCGCGGTCCGTCCGCTCAGCGCGGTCGGCGCGCGCAGCGCGGTCACCGCGCTCGGGGCGGTCGGCCCGGTCCTCGCCGCGCTCGCCCCGGTCGTCCGCGCGGACGTCCTCGGTGCGGTCCGCCCGGCCGTCCCGGTCGGGGCGCTCGGCCTGCTCGACGCGCTCGCGCACCGGCATGCTCGGCAGCTCGACCTGCTGGTCGGGCTCGCGCACGCGGTCGCGGCGGGCGCGCTCGCGGCGCGAGAGGCGCTCGGTGCGCTCGCCCTCGGCGCGGGCCTCGAGTCGCTCGCGCTGCTCCGGGCGCGAGCGCGCCGCGAAGTCGTCCAGGCTCGGCACGGACGGCGTGGACAGCTCGCCGGTGCGGCTGGGGCCGTTCTCGCTGCCGGCGGGCGACTCGGCGGGCGCGGTGCCCGGGGTGACCGCCCCCGTGGCGGTGTCGGTCGTCGTGCGGGTGGGGACGTCCGCGCCGTCGGCCGGGCGGGCGGCCAGCTGGGCGGCGGGGTCGTCCTGCCCGGCGTCGGCGGCCAGGACGTCCTGGCGGGCCGACGGCGCACCGGCCGGCGCGGAGGCGCGCCGCGAGCGGGTGCGCGACGTCGCGGTGGACGCTGCGGACACGGCCTGCCCGTCGGTGCCCTGCCCGTCGGTGCCCTGCGCGTCGGCGGGGGCGTCGGCGGCGGGAGCGGCGGTGGAGACGTCGGCCCGGGCCGCGGCCTGCGGGACGCCGGACTGGTGCTCGCGGATCGCGGCGAGCAGGTCCACCTTGCGCATGCGGCCGGTGCCGGAGATGCCCAGCTCGGCGGCGAGGGCCTGCAGCTGGGGCAGGCGCAGGGCGGACAGGCTGCCGGTGCGGCGCGGCGCGCCGGCGTCCGCGCCGGTGGTGCCGTCGGTCGCTGCGGTGGCAGCGATGTCGGTGGTGTCTGTCACGAAGGTCCTTCCCCCTCGTCCAGCGACGGCCAGGAGAGATGAGGCACGGTCGCGATGCCTGCCCGTGGGGCAGCTGTCAGATCTCCACGGACGCGCGGGGAAGCGCGAGGAAGTCGTGGAGGCGCACCGTGAGGCGAGAGGTGCCTGCGAGAGACGTCGACGACGCGTCGCGGTCTCGCCGGAGGTGCTGCTGACGACTGTAACACCCGGGCCCCGGCGGATCGTTCCCGACACCCCCGGCCACCCGGACGGGTGCGCGCGCTGGTGCCGGACCACCGGGCTGTCCCGGTGCGCGGCGCCGGTGCGCTCAGCGGCCCGCGGCGCCCGGGTCCCGCACGACCTCCCACGTCACGCCGCCGGCCGCGACGGCGCACTCGTGCACCCGCCAGCCGCCGGCCCCACCGGCCAGGGCGCGCACGTCGGCCGTGCGGTCCGCGGGCACGAGGACGAGGGCGCTCGGCCCGGCGCCGGAGACCACCGCGGGCAGGCCCGCCCCGCGCAGCCGGGCCAGCAGGTCCGCGGTGGCCGGCATCGCCGGTGCCCGCTGCGCCTGGTGCAGGCGCTCCTCGGTGGCGTCCAGCAGCAGCGACGGGTCCCGGGTCAGGGCGTGCACGAGCAGCCCCGCCCGCCCGGCCGTCAGGGCGGCGTCCGCGTGCGGGACCGTCGCCGGCAGCAGGGCGCGGGCGCGGGAGGTGGCCAGCTCCTCGTCGGGCACGCACACCAGCGCGCGCACGTCCTCGTGCACGTCCAGCCGCACGGTGCGCACGGCCTGCGGGTGCGCCGGGTCGTCGCCGCGCGTCCAGGCGATGGTGAACCCGCCCACCACGGCGGGGGCGGCGTTGTCGGGGTGCCCCTCCAGCCGGGTGGCCTCGCTGAGCAGCCGCTCGCGCACCGCGGCGTCCCCCGCGGCGTCGTCGTCCGCGTACCCCGCGGCGGCCAGCAGGCCGTGCGCGGCGGCCAGGCCCGCGACGATCGCCGAGGCGGAGGAGCCGAGCCCGCGCCCGTGCGGGACGGCGTTGCGGCACAGCAGGTGCAGGTCCGGGGCCTCGACGCCGTGGGCGGCCAGCTCGTCGCGCAGGACCCGCACCACCAGGTGCCGGCCGTCGGTGGGCACCCGGCCGGCGCCCTCGCCCTCCACGCGCACCACGAGCCCCTCCCCGGGGGCGCCGGCCCGCGCCACGACGGTGTCGCGCACCTCCAGGGCCAGGCCGAAGGCGTCGAAGCCGGGCCCGAGGTTGGCGCTCGTGGCCGGCACCGACACCCGCGCGGCCGCCCCCTCCGGCAGCCGCCGCGACGGCCCGGCGGGCACGGCCCGGCCGCGCGGCGGGACCGGCACCCCCGTCAGCTCCACGGCTGCCCGGCCCCGCTCAGACGTCCAGCGACAGGGCGCGGGCGATGGTCACCGCGTCCGGCTGCACGCGCACCGGCTGCACGGGCCGGCGCAGCCCGCCCTCGCGCTCCCCGGCCAGCTCCAGCGCCCACTGGGGGTCCTTCAACCCGTGCCCGGTGACGGTGATGACGATGCGCAGGCCCCGCTCCAGCTCGCCCGCGCGGTGCGCGGCGAGGATCCCCGCCGCGCCCGCGGCCGAGGCCGGCTCGACGAAGACGCCCTCCTCGGCGCTCAGCCAGCGGTGCGCCTCGAGGATCTGCTCGTCGTCGACGGCGTCGATGCGCCCGCCGGAGTCGTCGCGGGCCGTCGTGGCGCCCGTCCAGGAGGCGGGGTTGCCGATCCGGATGGCCGTGGCGATCGTCTCCGGCTGGTCGACGGGGTGCCCGGCCACGATGGGCGCGGCGCCGGCGGCCTGGAAGCCCCACATGCGCGGGCGGCGGGTGGCCACCCCGTCCGCGGCGTACTCGACGTAGCCCTTCCAGTACGCGGTGATGTTGCCGGCGTTGCCGACGGGCAGCGCGTGGATGTCCGGGGCGTCGCCCAGGACGTCGACGACCTCGAAGGCGCCGGTCTTCTGGCCCTCGATGCGGTACGGGTTCACCGAGTTCACCAGCTCGACCGGGTACGCCTCGGCCAGCTTGCGCGCCTGGGTCAGGCACTCGTCGAAGTTGCCGTCGACCTGCAGCAGCGTGGCCCCGTGGGCCACGGCCTGCGACAGCTTGCCCATCGCGATCTTGCCGTCGGGCACGAGGACGGCGCAGCGGATCCCGGCGGCCGTCGCGTAGGCGGCCGCCGAGGCGGAGGTGTTGCCCGTGGAGGCGCAGATGACGACCTCCGCGCCGGCCTCCTTGGCCTTGGACATCGCCATCGTCATCCCGCGGTCCTTGAAGGAGCCCGTGGGGTTGCAGCCCTCCACCTTCAGCCGCACGTCGCAGCCGGTCAGCTCCGACAGCTTGCGCGCGGGCACGAGCGGCGTGCCGCCCTCGTGCAGCGTCACCACCGGCGTGTCCGCGGTGACCGGCAGGCGGTCCCGGTACTCCTCGACCAGGCCGCGCCACACGTGCGCCATCAGGCGTCCCCTCCCCTGCCGGCGCCGTCGGCGCCCTCGACCCGCAGCACCCCGGCCACGGACTCCACGATGTCCAACTGCTCCAGCTCGTCGACGGTGGCGGCCAGCGCCGCGTCGGGCGCCGCGTGCGTCACGACGACCAGCACGGCGCGCCCGGCGTCGTCCTGGCGCTGGCGCACCGCCTCGATCGACACGCCGTGCGTGGCGAAGACCCCCGCCACCTGCGCGAGCACGCCCGGGCGGTCGGCCACGTCCAGGCGCACGTGGTAGCGGGTGACGGTCTCGCCCATCGGCTGCACCGGCAGGTCGGCGTACGCCGACTCCCCCGGCCCGCGCCCGCCCAGCACGCGGTGGCGCGCGACCGCGACCGCGTCGCCCAGCACCGCGCTCGCGGTCGGCTGCCCGCCCGCGCCCGGGCCGTAGAACATCAGCTGCCCGGCCGCCTCCGCCTCGACGTACACGGCGTTGAAGGCCCCGCGCACGCCCGCCAGCTGGTGCTCGCGCGGCAGCATCGCCGGGTGCACGCGCACCGAGACGGCCTCGGCGCCGTCGGCGGTGCGGGCGCGCTCGCAGATCGCCAGCAGCTTGACCACGCAGCCCTGCTGCTGCGCCGCGCGCACGTCGGCGGCGCTGACCTCGGTGATGCCCTCGCGGTGCACGCGGTCCAGGTCCACGCGGGTGTGGAAGGCCAGCGAGGCGAGGATGGCGGCCTTGGCGGCCGCGTCGAAGCCCTCGACGTCGGCGGTGGGGTCGGCCTCGGCGTAGCCGAGCGCCTGCGCCTGCTCCACGGCCTCGCCGAAGCCCATGCCCGTGGTGTCCATCTGGTCCAGCACGTAGTTCGTCGTGCCGTTGACGATGCCGAGGACGCGGGTGACCCGGTCCCCGGCCAGCGACTCGCGCAGCGGGCGCAGCAGCGGGATGGCCCCGGCCACGGACGCCTCGAAGTACAGGTCGACGCCGTTCGCGGCGGCCGCCTCGTACAGGGCCGGGCCGTCGGCGGCCAGCAGCGCCTTGTTGGCCGTCACCACGCCGGCGCCGTGCTCCATCGCGCGCAGCAGCAGGCCGCGCGCGGGCTCGATGCCGCCGATGACCTCCACGACGACGTCGGCGCGGGTCACCAGCTCCTCGGCGTCGGTGGTGAACAGCTCCGCCGGCACGTCCAGGTCGCGCGCGCGGCCCAGGCGGCGCACGGCGATGCCCACCAGCTCCAGGGGGGCGCCCACGCGGGCGGCCAGCTCGTCGGCCTGGCTCGTCAGCAGACGCGCCACCTCGGTGCCGACGACCCCGCACCCGAGCAACGCGACCTTCACCGGCTCCACCGCAGACGTCCCCCCGCTCCGTTCGCCGGGCACCCCGCCCGGACCGCCGACAACCCTCCCACGGACCCCGTCCGGGGTCCGACCAGCCCTCCGGGCACCCGGCCGGTCAGCCGGCGTCGAGCGCCAGGAGGTCCTCCGGCGTCTCGCGGCGCACCAGGACCCGCGCGGCGCCGTCGCGCACCGCGACCACGCCCGGGCGCGGCAGCTGGTTGTAGTTGCTCGCCATGCTGCGGCAGTAAGCCCCCGTGCCCGGCACGGCGACGAGGTCCCCGCGGCCGGTGTCGCCGGGCAGGAACTCGTCCTTGACGACGACGTCGCCGCTCTCGCAGTGCTTGCCGACGACCCGGCTGAGCACGGCCGGGGCGGCCGAGTGGCGCGAGGCCAGCGTCGCGGAGTAGTCCGCGTCGTACAGGGCGGTGCGGATGTTGTCGCTCATCCCGCCGTCGACGGCCACGTAGCGGCGGCTGGCGCCGCCGCCGAGCTCGACGTCCTTGACGTTGCCGACCTCGTAGAGCGTGAAGGTGCTCGGCCCCGAGATCGAGCGGCCCGGCTCGACCGACACGCGCGGCACCGCCACGCCCTCGGCGCGGCACTCGCGCTCCACGATCTGGGCCAGCCGGCCCGCGATCTCCGCGGGTGCCAGCGGCTCGTGCTCGGAGGTGTACGCCATCCCGTACCCGCCGCCGAGGTCCACCTCGGGCATCGCCACGCCGTGCTCGCGCTCGACGCGCGCGTGCAGCCCGAGCAGGCGGCGCGCGGAGACCTCGAAGCCGGACATGTCGAAGATCTGCGAGCCGATGTGGCTGTGCAGGCCCAGCAGGCGCAGCTCCGGGCGGGCCAGCACGGCCGCGACGGCGGCCTCCGCGCCGCCGCCGGCCAGCGAGAGCCCGAACTTCTGGTCCTCGTGGGCGGTGGCGATGTAGGAGTGCGTGTGGGCCTCCACGCCCACCGTCACGCGGATCATCACCGGCGCCACGACGCCGAGCTCGCGGGCCACGTCGGCCAGCACCTCGACCTCGGTGAGGTTGTCGACGACGACCCGGCCCACCCCGCGCTCCAGGGCGCCGCGCAGCTCCGCGCGCGACTTGTTGTTGCCGTGGAAGGCGATCCGCGAACCCGGTACCCCGCCGCGCAGCCCCAGCTCCATCTCCCCGGCGCTCGCGGCGTCCAGCGACAGCCCGTCCTCGGCCAGCCAGCGGCCCACCCCGGTGGCCATGAAGGACTTCGCCGCGTAGTAGACGTCGGCGCCGCCGCACAGGTCGGCGAAGGCGTCGGCGAAGGCGTCGCGGAAGGCCGTGGCGCGGGCCCGGAAGTCGACCTCGTCCAGGACGAACAGCGGCGTTCCGTGGGTGGCGGCCAGGTCGGCGACGCTGGCCCCGCCCACCCGCAGCGCGCCGTCCGCGCCGCGCTCGACCGTGCGCGCCCACAGCGCGGGCAGCAGCTCGTTGACGTCGTCGGGGGCGCGCAGCCAGGACGGGACGATCGCGGTCTGGCCGCTGCCGGGGGCGTGCAGCGTCCCGGCCTCGTGCGAGGGGGCCACTACATGCGCTCCGGGGCCGAGACGCCCAGCAGACCCAGGCCGTTGGCCAGGACCTGCCGCGTCGCGTCGTTCAGCCACAACCGGGTGCGGTGCACGTCCTGGACCTCCTCCTCGGCGCGCGGGGTGATCCGGCACGCGTCGTAGAACTTGTGGTAGCGCCCCGCCAGCTCCTCCAGGTACCGCGCCACGCGGTGCGGCTCGCGCAGCTCACCGGCCCGGGCGACCACCGCGGGGAACTCCGCGAGCGCGGCCAGCAGCAGCGACTCGGTCTCCTCCACGAGCAGCGCGGGGTCGAAGGCGTCCTCGCGGCGCACCCCGGCGGCGGCGGCGTTGACCGCCACGTTCGACGTGCGGGCGTGCGCGTACTGCACGTAGAAGACGGGGTTGTCGTTGCTGCGCTTGACGAGCAGGTCGAGGTCGACGTCGATGGCGGTGTCCGCCGAGGAGCGCACCAGCGAGTACCGGGCGGCGTCCACGCCGACCGCCTCGACGAGGTCCTCCATCGTGACGACCGTGCCGGCGCGCTTGCTCATCCGGACCGGGGCGCCGTCCTTGACGAGGTTCACCATCTGGCCGATGAGGATCTCGAGGTTGCGGCCGGGCTCGTCGCCGAACGCGGCGCACATCGCCATCATCCGGCCGATGTAGCCGTGGTGGTCCGCGCCGAGCATGATGACGGCCCGGTCGAAACCCCGCTCGCGCTTGTCGAGGTAGTAGGCCAGGTCCCCGGAGATGTACGCCGGGTTCCCGTCGCTCTTGATCACGACGCGGTCCTTGTCGTCACCGAAGTCGCTGGTGCGCAACCAGACCGCGCCGTCGGCGTCGTAGATCCGGCCCAGCTCGCGCAGCTTGTCCACGGCCCGCTGCACGGCCCCGGAGGCGTGCAGGGAGTCCTCGTGGAAGTAGACGTCGAACTGCACGCCGAACTCGGCCAGGCTCTGCTTGATCTCGGTGAACATGAGGTCCACGCCCTCGCGGCGGAACACCTCCTGCTGCTCGTCGCGCGGGCGCTGCAGCAGGTCCGGCACGCGGGCCAGGACGGCGTCGGCGATCTCACCGACGTAGTCGCCGCCGTAGCCGTCCTCGGGGGCGGGCTCGCCGTGCGCCCGGGCCAGCAGCGAGCGGGCGAACCGGTCGATCTGCGCGCCGTGGTCGTTGAAGTAGTACTCGCGCGTCACCTCCGCGCCGGCGGCGGTGAGGATGCGCGCCAGGGAGTCGCCGACCGCGGCCCAGCGGGTGCCGCCCAGGTGGATCGGGCCGGTGGGGTTGGCCGAGACGAACTCCAGGTTCACGCGCTCACCCGTGGGGGTCGCCGCTGCGCCGAAGCGCTCGCCGGCCTCCACGACGGTGCGGGCCAGCTCGCCCGCGGCGGCCGCCTCGAGCGTCACGTTGAGGAACCCGGGGCCGGCGACGTCGACGGCGCGCACGCCGGGCACCTCGAGCAGGCGCGCGCGCACGACGTCGGCGACCTCGCGCGGCGGGCGCCCGGCGCGCTTGGCCAGCTGCAGCGCGACGCTGGTCGCCCAGTCGCCGTGGTCGCGGTTCTTGGGGCGCTCCACCCGCACGTCCGCCGGGACGTCGGCGGGGTCCAGGGACAGCTCGCCGGCGGCGACGGCCGCGGTCAGGGCGTCCCTCAGGGCGGAGGAGAGCTCGGCGGGGGTCACGCCACGAGCCTACCGGCGGGCCCGCGGCCTCCCCGCCGCCGTCCGGGGAGCCGCCCGGAGCCCGTCGGGGGGGGCCCGTCGAGCGGCCCCTGGTCCGACCGCGGGCGCGGCGCTGGTAGTGTCCACCTCGCTCGCTGCGCCCCCGTAGCTCAGCGGATAGAGCATCGGCCTCCGGAGCCGTGTGCGCAGGTTCGAGTCCTGCCGGGGGCACCCACCTCTCCACCGGCCCTCAGCCGGGCGTCAGCCCGTCGGGGCCCACCACGATCCCGAAGCGCTGCCGCAGCGCCCTCCGCGCCGCGTGCACGCCGCACATGCCGTGCACGCCCGAGGCGGGCGGGGTCGCCGCCGAGCACAGGTACACCCCCTCCAGCGGGGTCCGGTACGGGTCCCAGCGCGGCACCGGGCGCGCCAGCAGCTGCCACGGCGTGACCGCCCCGCCCGTGACGTCCCCGCCGGGCAGGTTGGGGTTGCCCCGCTCCAGCTCGACGGCCGGCACGGCCGTGCGGTGCAGCACCCGGTCGGAGAAGCCCGGCGCGAAGCGCTCCACCTGCCGCTGCACCGCCTCCCCCACGTCCAGCGTCGAGCCGAACGGCACGTGCGCGTACGTCCACAGCGTCGAGCGGCCCGCCGGGGCCCGCCCGCCGTCGAGCAGCGACGGCTGCGACAGCAGCACGTAGGGGCGCCGGGCGTGCCGGCCGGCGGCGACGTCGCGCTCGGCGGCGACCACCTCCCCGCGCGGGCCGCCCACGTGCACCGTCCCGGCGCGGTCCACGCCCGGCGCCGCCCACGGGACCGGGCCGTCGAGGACGAAGTGCACGGGCGAGGCCGCCGAGCGGTGCCGCCAGCGGCGCAGGTGCGCGGCGTACCCGGACGGCAGGCCCGGTGCCATCCGCGCCAGCGCCCCCGGCAGCACGTCCAGCAGGACCGCGCGCGCCGGCGGCAGCTCGGCCAGCGACGTCACCGGCGCGTCCAGCACGACCCGCCCGCCCAGGCGGCGCACCTCGCCGGCCAGCGCGTCGCTGATGCGCTGCGAGCCGCCGCGCGGCACCGGCCAGCCCACGGCGTGCGCCAGCGTGGCCAGCAGCAGCCCCGCGCCCGCCGGGCCGGGCGCGCGCGGCGGGGCGACGGCGTGCGCGGCCACCCCGGTCAGCAGCGCCGGGGCGAGGTCGGCGCTGAAGCGGGCCCCCCACGCCGGCCCGCCCTGCTCGGCGACCGCCAGCGCCAGCCGCAGCGCGGCGGCGGGCCGGGGCGCCGGGTGGCGCAGGTCGCCCAGGGCCAGGTCGACGACCTCGCGCCAGCGGCGCACCAGCGGGCCGAGCAGGCCCCGCCAGGCCGGCCCGTCGGCGCCCAGGCCGTCGGCGGTGGCGTCCAGGTCCCGCAGGGCCAGCGCGGCGCGGGCGCCGTCCAGGGGGTGGGCGTAGGCCACCTCGGGCTGCAGCAGCTCCACCCCGAGCGCGGGCAGGTCCAGGGCGCGGAAGAACGGCGAGGCCAGCGCCATCGGGTGCACGGCGGAGCCCACGTCGTGCCAGTGCCCGGGCAGGGTCAGCTCCCGGGTGCTCGCGGCGCCGCCGACGGTGCCCGCGCGCTCGCGCACCTCCACCTCCAGCCCGGCGCGGGCCAGCACGAGCGCGGCGGCCAGCCCGTTGGGCCCCGCCCCCACCACCACGGCGTCGGGCACCCCGCGAGGCTGCCACGGCCGGCGCGGGGCGGCGCGCCGGGCGCGGGCCGGTCGCGGCCGCGTGGTGGACTGCCCGGCGCCGGCGGGACGGGCCCGCGGCGCGGGGGACGGGAGCGGACGAGGGTGGACGTGGTCGCGGCGGTGGCGATGGCGCGGCGGGTGCTGGACGAGCACGGGCTGCGCGACTGGACGGTCGTCCTGGACCGGGCCCGCACGCGCGCGGGCGTCTGCCGGGCGCACCGGCGCGAGATCGGGCTGAGCCGGCCGCTGACCGCGCTGCACAGCGAGGAGGAGGTGCGGCTCACCGTCCTGCACGAGGTCGCGCACGCGCTGGTGGGCCCCGAGCACGGGCACGACGCCGTCTGGCGCGAGCGGGTGCGCCGCATCGGCGGGGACGACCGGCGCACCCTGCCGCCCACGGCGCCGCGGCTGCCGGGCGCGTGGACGGGCACCTGCCCCGCCGGGCACACCGTCACCCGGCACCGGCGCCCGGCGCGGACGTCCTCGTGCACGCGCTGCTCGCGCACCTGGGACCCGCGGCACGCCTTCACCTGGGAGCGCGCGGGCTCCTGAGGCGGGGACCCGGGCCGGGCGGCGACGCTCAGCGCAGGCGCACGAGCAGCTCGCCGTGCGTCATCGTCATCCAGCCGTCGGGGTGGGCGCTCCACTCCCGCCAGGCGGCGGCCACCTCCCGCAGGTCCTCCGCGCCCGCGCCGGCGGCGCGCAGTCGGCCGGCCAGCGGCTCGCCCTCCGCGCGCTCGGCCCACGTGCCGCCCCACCAGGCCCGCTCGGCGGGCGTGGCGAACAGCCACACCGAGGCGCTGGGCACCAGCTCGGCCACCTCCGCGGCGTCGGCGAGGCCGGCCGCGCGGGCCAGGGCGAGCAGGTGGGCGCCGGCGTCGGGGTCGCCCCCGGCGGAGCGGGCCGCGCGGCGGTAGGCCTCGCGCCACGTGCGCAGCCCCGGCAGGTCGGGGTGGGCGTGCACGGAGGCGTAGTCGGCGTCGCGCACGGCGAGCAGCCCGCCGGGCCGGCACACTCGGGCCATCTCGCGCAGGGCTCCGACGGGGTCGGCCAGGTGCTGCAGCACCTGGTGGGCGTGCACGACGTCGAAGGTGCCGTCGGCGAAGGGCAGCGCGCCGGCCTCGGCGACGGCGAGCTCGACGCCGACCCCGCGCTCGCGGGCGGCCGCGGCGGCGTCGGTCAGCACGTCGGCCGAGGCGTCGACGCCGACGGTCCGGCCGGGGGCCGTGCGCGCGGCGAGGTCGGCCGTCAGGGTGCCCACGCCGCAGCCGACGTCGAGCAGGTCGAGCCCGGGCGCCAGGTGGGGCAGCAGGTGGGCGGCCGAGTTCTCCGCGGTGCGGTGCGCGTGCGAGCGGCGCACCGCGGCCGCGTGGCCGTGGACGTACCCGGGCGTCGTGGTCATGACCGGACCCTGGCGCCCCCCGGGCACGGTGTCCACGCCTCGAGACTCACGTCCCGGATATCGAGACAGCGGGTCAGCGTCCCGCGAGGACGTCGCGCACGACCTCCCGCACGGCCTCGCGCGCGGCGCGGGAGGCGCCGACCGTGCTGGCCGAGGGGCCGTAGCCGACCAGGTGCAGCCGCGGTTCGGCCACCACCCGCGTGCCCGCCACCCGCACCCCGCCGCCGCGCTCGCGCAGCCGCAGCGGGCGCAGGTGGTCCAGCGCGGGCCGGAACCCCGTCGCCCACAGCACCGCGTCCGCCCGCAGGCGGGTGCCGTCGTCCCACTCCAGGCCGTCGGCGACCAGGCGCCGCGGCGGTGGGCGCCGGTGCAGCAGCCCCCGCTCGCGCAGGGCCGCCACCTGCGGGGTCAGCACCAGGCCGGTGGCCGAGACGACGCTGCCCGGCGGGCGGCCGGCCGCGACGCGCTCGGTGACGACCGCCACCGCCTCGCGGCGCACGGCCTCGTCGGCGAAGTCCTCGCGCACCCGCAGCTCGCCCCGGGTGACCCAGGTGGTCTCGGCCACGCCGTCCAGCTCCAGCAGGTGCTCGACGGCGGAGGCACCGCCGCCGACGACCACGACGCGCTGGCCGCGGAACTCCTCCGGGCCGCGGTACTGCGCGGTGTGCAGCTGCCGGCCGCCGAAGACGTCGCGGCCCGGGTACCACGGGCAGAACGGCCGGCTCCAGGTGCCGGTGGCGCTGACGACGGCGCGCGCCGCGACCGTCCCGGCGTCCGTGACGACGAGCAGGCGGGGGCCGCCGCGACGCACCTCCACGACGCCCACGGGCCGCTCGACGGGGTGCCCCAGCAGCTCCTCGTAGGCGGCGAAGTAGTCCGGGACGACGTCGGCGGCGCGCTCGCGCGGGTCGACCGGCCCCATCGGCAGACCCGGCAGGTCGTGCACGCCGTGCACGCGCTCCATGCGCAGGGACGGCCAGCGGTGCCGCCACGCGCCGCCGGGGGCATCGCCGCCGTCCAGCACGGTGAAGTCCCGGCCGGGCCGCAGGCCCGCCCGCTCGAGGAACCACGCCGCCGACAGGCCGCCCTGCCCGGCGCCGACCACCACGACGTCGAGCGTCCGCAGCGCCGGCCGGGTGGTCACGATCCGTGATCGTAGGTGCGGCCGGCGGCGCGCGTCGTGCGGGAGGTCGCCGTCGCGGTCAGCGGGTCCTGCGGCCACGGGTGCTTCGGGTAGCGCCCGCGGTTCTCCGCGCGCACCTGCGCGTACGGCCCGGCCCAGAAGGAGGCCAGGTCGCTCGTGACGGCCAGCGGGCGCCCGGCCGGGGACAGCAGGTGCAGCACGACGGCCACCCGCCCGTCCAGCACGCGCGGGGAGGCGGTCCAGCCGAAGACCTCCTGCAGCTTGACCGCCAGGACCGGGGGCGCGGGGTCCTCCCCGTCCCGCGGCGGGTCCTCCGGCCACGTCAGCCGCGCCCGCCTGCCGCTGGGCACGGCGACGGCCTCGGGGGCCAGCTCGTCCAGGCGGGCGGCCGCCGGCCACGGCAGCAGGGCGCGCAGGGCGGCGCCCGCGTCGACGGCGGCCAGGTCGCGGGCGGTGCGGACCCCGGCCAGCGCGGGCAGCAGCCACTCGCCGGCCCGCTCCAGCAGCGCCGCGGTGCGCACGTCCGGCCACGGCTCCCCCAGCGCGGCCCGGCACGCCGCCAGCCGCGCGCGCAGCGACCGGCCCGCCGGGGACCAGCCCAGCCGGGCCAGCCCGTCGCGGTGCAGCACGTCCAGCAGCACCGCCGTCACCGCGTCCGGGTCCGGCCGCGGCAGCGGGGAGCGGGAGAGCACCACGGCGCCGAGCCGGTCCACCCGCTCGGCGACGACCCGCTCCTCGCGCCAGACGACCTCCTCGTCCCGCGCGCGCTCGCGCGCGGCCACCCGCAGGGCGGTCGCCTCGTCCAGCGGGGCGGCCAGGCGCACGCGGCCCGCCGCCCGGCCCGTGCCGATCCCGGCGTCCGCCTCGGCCACGGCCAGCCACGCGGCGCCCTCCCACGCCGAACCGGGCGCGGTCTCCAGCCCACCGCCGCCCACCGTGAGCAGGCCCGCGCCGCGGCGGCGGGCGATCCGCTCGGGGTGGGCCAGGGCGACCACCTCGCCGGCCGCCAGGTCGTCGGGCGGTCCTCCCGTCCCGTCGCCGCGCCCGTCGCCGCGCTGCTCGGGCCCGGCGGGCAGCTCGCGCAGCAGGCGCCGCACCTCCGCCTCCCAGCGGCGCGCGTCCGGTGATCCGGGCTGCGCGCGCAGCCGCCGCCAGGCGGCCACGAGGTCGTCGGTGCCGCGGGCCAGGCCGTCCTCGGACAGCAGGGCCACGACCTCCGCGCAGCGGCGCCGACCCACCCGCGGCGCCCCCTCGTGCAGGGCGCGCGCCAGCCGCGGGTGCAGACCGGTGCCGGCCAGGGCGCGCCCCAGCGCCGTGACGCGCCCGTCGTCGTCGAGGGCGCCCAGCACGCGCAGCGTCCGGTGCGCGGCGGCCAGCGGGCCCGGTGGCGGCGGGTCGAGCAGCGGCAGGTCCTCCCCCGCGCCCCACGCGGCGCTCGTCAGCGCGAAGGCGCTCAGGTCGGCGGTGGTGATCTCGGGGTCGGGGTGGGCCGGCAGCAGGGCGTGGTCGGCGCGCGACCAGGCGCGCAGCACCGTCCCCGGCGCCTCGCGGGCGGCGCGGCCGGCGCGCTGGTCGGCGGCGGCGCGCGAGACGCGCACGGTGTCCAGGCCCGCCAGACCGCGGGCGTGGTCGGTGCGCGGCACGCGGGCCAGGCCGGCGTCGACGACGACCCGCACGCCGGGCACGGTCAGGCTCGACTCGGCCACGGCGGTGGCCAGCACGACGCGTCGGCGGGTCCCCGGGCGCAGGGCGGCGTCCTGCTCGCGGGCGCCCAGCCGGCCGTGCAGGGCGACGACGTCGACGTCGCGGGCGACCGGGAGCCGGTGCAGCCGGGCGGCCACGGCGCTCACCTCTCCCGCGCCGGGCAGGAAGACGAGGACGTCGCCGGCCAGGTCCGCCAGGGCGGTGGCGGTCAGCGCGGCGACGTGGTCGAGCAGGGCCGGGTCCACGCGCAGGCCCTCCGGCGGGCGGACCGGGCGCGGCGGCGGGCACCAGCGCACGTCGAGGGGGTGGACGGCGGCCGTGGCGGTGACGACCGGGGCCGACGGCCCGGACCCGCCGAGCAGGGCGGCCACGCGGTCGGCCTCCACCGTCGCCGACGCGCACAGCAGCCGCAGGTCCGGGCGCAGCACGGCCCGCGACTCCAGCGCGAGCGCCAGCGCCAGGTCGGTGTCCAGGTGGCGCTCGTGGACCTCGTCGAGGACGAGGGCGGCGATGCCGGGCAGCTCGGGGTCGCGCAGCAGGCGCCGCAGCAGCAGGCCCGTGGTGACGACCTCCACGCGGGTGGCCGCGCTCGTGCGCCGCTCGCCGCGCACCGCGAAGCCGACGCGGGCGCCGACCTCCTCGCCCAGCAGGGCCGCCGAGCGGGCCGCCGCGGCGCGGGCGGCCACCCGGCGCGGCTCGGCCACGACCACCCGCCCGCCCGGCAGCGCGCCGGCCAGCGCCAGCGGCACGAGGGTCGTCTTGCCCGTGCCGGGCGGGGCCTGCAGGACGGCGGTCCCGGCGCGCTCCAGCGCCCCGAGCAGCTGCGGGACGACGGCGCCGACGGGCAGGGAACCGAGCAGGTCGGGCGTCAGCACCCCGTCACGGTCCCACCCGCCCGCGCCGGGGGCGGCGGGGCGGGTGGGCTGCACCGGACGGGGCTCGCGGGAGGGGCTCAGGCGCCCTGGGGACGGGCACCGCTGCGACCGCGGCCGCCGCGACGACGGCGCGACGGCGCACCGGCGCCCTCCCCGCCACGGCCGCCGGGGGCGGCCGGCGGGGCCGTGCGACGCCGCACCGGCTGCGGCGGGGCCTGCGGCACCGGCGCGCTGGCCGGGTCCACGTGCTCGGCGCGCGGGCCGACGAGGCCGTCGACGACGGGCGCGCCGGCCGCGGCGGCGCTCCAGCGGGGGCTGATGCCGGCCTGCTTGGCCAGCGTGCGCACGTCGCCGCGCTGGTCGGGCGTGCAGACGGTGACGACGGTGCCGCCGGCCCCGGCGCGCGCCGTGCGCCCGGAGCGGTGCAGGTACGCCTTGTGCTCGGTGGGCGGGTCCACGTGCACGACGAGGCCGACCTCGTCGACGTGGATGCCGCGGGCGGCGATGTCGGTGGCCACGAGGACCTTGACCGAGCCGTCGGTGAAGGCGCCGAGGTTTCGCTCGCGGGCGTTCTGGCTGAGGTTGCCGTGCAGGTCCACGGCCGGCACGCCCGAGGCGGTCAGCTGCTTGGCCAGCTTCTTCGCCCCGTGCTTGGTGCGGGTGAACAGCACGGTGCGCCCGCGGCCGGCGGCCAGGTCGCGGACGAGGCCGCCCTTGCCGTCGGCGGGCACCTCCAGGACGTGGTGCTCCATCGTCGACACGGGCGCGACGGCCGGGTCGACCGAGTGCGTCACCGGCTCGGACAGGTAGCGGCGCACCAGGACGTCCACCCCGCCGTCGAGCGTGGCGGAGAACAGCATCCGCTGGCCCACGACGGGCGTGGCGTCCAGCAGCCGCTTCACGCCGGGCAGGAAGCCCAGGTCGGCCATGTGGTCGGCCTCGTCGAGGACGGTGACCTCGACGGCGTCCAGGCGGCAGTGCCCCTGGCGGACGAGGTCCTCCAGGCGGCCCGGGCACGCGACGAGCACGTCGACGCCCTCGCGCAGCGCGCTGACCTGCGGGTTCTGCCCCACGCCGCCGAAGACGACGGTGGTGCGCAGGCCGACCGCGGTGGCCAGCGGGGTCAGGGTGGCGGCGACCTGGCTGGCCAGCTCGCGGGTGGGCACCAGCACGAGGCTGCGCGGGCGGGTGGCGCGGCGCGGGCGCGTGGAGGCGGCCAGGCGCGCCACCAGCGGCAGCGCGAAGGCGATGGTCTTGCCCGAGCCGGTGCGCCCGCGGCCCAGCACGTCGCGGCCGGCCAGGGAGTCCGGCAGCGTCGCGGCCTGGATCGGGAAGGGCGCCGTGACGCCGCGCTCGGCCAGGGAGGCGACGAGGGGGGCGGGCACGCCGAGCTCGGCGAAGCCGCGCCCGTCCTGCGGGGCGTCCGCGGCGGGCTGCGCGGCGGGCTGCGCGGCGGGGCGCTCGTCGGTGCGCTCGGCGGGGACGGCCGCCGCGGTGCTCGTGCCGGTGGTGGCGGTGCCGTTCGCGGCGGCGGACTGCCCGCCGCGCCCGCGGCCGCCGCGACGGCGGCGCCGGGGGGCGGGCACCCCCTCGCCGGACGGGCCGGCGGGGGTCGCGAAGGGGTTGGTGGTGGGGGTCGTGCGGGGGTCGGTGGACGTGCGGGGGCCGCTGGACGCGGAGGTGCTCACGGGTTCCTCTCGGGACGACGGGGTGGCCGTGGTGCCCGACCGCGCTCCGGTGAGGAGGGACCTGCGCGCCGCGACGGCGCTGAACACTCGACCGCGGGCCGCACCTGGTGGCGCGCCCGCCGGGGACCCATCATGCCGCACGGGACCCGCTGCCCCGATCGGCCGCCGCGCGCGGGACCTGAGCCGCGGGCGGCGACCCGCACCGCTGCGGTGGGTAGGCTAACCTCACCTCGTGGCCACCTCGACGAGCCCGCTGCCCGCCGCGGCGGCCCCGCCACCACCGCGGCGCCGGGCCGGCGGCCGGCGGCACGGGCGCGGCGCGGTGCTCGCCCTGGCCGCGGTCGTGCTCCTGGCCGCCGTGGTCGCCAGCCTGGCCGTCGGCTCCCGCGACGTCCCCCTGGGCACCGTCTGGGACGCCCTGCGCGGCACGGCCACCGGCCAGGACGCCCTCGTCGTGCGCGAGCTGCGCGTGCCGCGCACCCTCGCCGGGCTCCTCGTCGGCGCCGCCCTCGGGCTGTCGGGGGCGCTCATGCAGGCGCTGACCCGCAACCCCCTGGCCGATCCCGGCCTGCTCGGCGTCAACGCCGGCGCCGCGGCCGCCATGGTCACCGCCCTGGCCGTCCTCGGGACCACCTCGCGCCTGCAGCTGGTGTGGTTCGCGATGCTCGGCGCGGCCGTCGTCTCCGTGGCCGTCTACGTCATCGGCTCGGCGGGCCGCGGCGGGGCGACGCCCGTGCGCCTGGCGCTGGCCGGCACGGCCGTCACCGCCGCGCTGACCGCGTACACGACCGCGTGGATCCTGCTCGACCAGCGCACCTTCGACCGCTTCCGCTTCTGGCAGGTCGGCTCCCTGGCCGGGCAGGACGCCACCGTCGTGGCCCAGCTGGCCCCCTTCGTCCTCGTCGGCACCGCCCTCGGCCTGAGCCAGGTGCGCCCGCTGAACGCCCTCGCGCTCGGCGTGGACTCCGGGCGCGCGCTGGGCGCCTCGGTGACCCGCACCCGCGTCCTGACGGCGCTGGCCGTGACGCTGCTGTGCGGGTCGGCGACTGCCGCGGTCGGGCCGGTCGCCTTCGTCGGCCTGGCCGTCCCCCACCTCGTGCGGGCCCTGACCGGCCCGGACCAGCGCTGGGTCCTGCCCCTGTCCACGCTGCTGGCCCCCGGCCTGCTGCTGCTGGGCGACGTGATCGGCCGGGTCGTCGTGCGCCCCGGCGAGCTGGAGGTGAGCATCGTGGCCGCGGTCCTCGGCGCACCCGTCCTGGTGGCCCTCGTCCGGCGGCGCCGGCTGGCGCAGCTGTGAGCGTCGACGTCCGGCCCGGTCCGCTGACCCGGCCCACCGGGGTCGCCGACCGCGCCCGCCGCGGGCGCACGCTGCGCGGGCGCACCGGAGCGCGCTTCAGCGTCCGCCTCGAGGGCCGCACCGCGCTCGTGTGCGCGGGGCTGCTGGCGGCGCTGGCCGCCGTGGTGGCGGTGCTGCTGACCACCGGGGACTACCCGCTGACCGTCCCGCAGGCCGTCAGCGCCCTGCTGGGACAGGGCCGGCCCGCGGACGCGTTCGTCGTCACGGGGCTGCGCCTGCCGCGCGTCGTCGTCGGCGTCCTGGTGGGCGTCGCGCTCGGCGTGGCCGGGGCGGTGTTCCAGCAGGTCACCCGCAACCCGCTCGGCAGCCCGGACGTCATCGGCTTCACCCACGGCGCCGTGACGGGCGCCCTCGTGGTGCTGCTCGTGCTCGGCGGCACCGGCTCGGCCGTCCCGCTGGGCGCCCTGGTCGGCGGCTCCGCCAACGCGGCCCTCGTCTACGCGCTGTCGGTGCGCGGGGGCCTGCAGGGGTACCGGCTGATCCTCGTCGGCATCGGCGTCAGCGCCGTGCTCATCGCCGTCAACAACTACCTGCTGACGCGCTCGCGGGTGGAGCAGGCGCAGGCCGCGCAGCTGTGGATCACCGGCAGCCTCAACGCCCGCGGCTGGGACCAGGCGCTGCCGCTGGCCGTCGGGCTGGCCGTGCTGCTGCCCGTGCTGCTGGTGCTGGGCCGCTCGCTGACCCTCCTGGACCTCGGCGACGACGCCGCCCGCGCGCTGGGCGTGCGCGTGGACCGCCTCAAGCTCGCGGTGCTGGCGGCGGCCGTCGCCGTCACCGCGCTGGCCGCCACCGCCGCCGGGCCGATCGCCTTCATCGCCCTGGCCGCCCCGCAGGTGGCCCGCCGGCTGACGGGGGCCGTCGGCAGCGGCCTGGTCGCCGCGGGCCTGACCGGCGCGGTGCTGCTGCTGCTGAGCGACCTGGCCGCCCAGCGCCTGTTCTCCCCCGTGCAGCTGCCCGTGGGCGTCATGACCGGTGCCGTGGGCGGGCTGTACCTGTGCTGGCTGCTCGTCGCCCAGTGGCGACGCGGGCTCGGCTGAGGCGCCGTGCCGTCCCTGCCCCGCCGCCGCCGGCCGGCGCCCACCAGAACGCCCGCCCCGACCCCGGAGACCGATCCGCCCGTGACCGCGCTGACCACCTCCACGGGGCCCACCGGGTCCCCCGGCACCGGCACCGCGCGCCTGCGCGGGCAGGACCTCACGCTCGCCTACGACGAGCGCACCATCGCCCGCGACCTGTCGCTGGAGGTGCCCGACGGCTCCTTCACCGTCGTCGTCGGCCCCAACGCCTGCGGCAAGTCGACCCTGCTGCGGGCGCTGGCGCGGATGCTCAAGCCGACCAGCGGGCACGTGCTGCTGGACGGCGAGCACATCCGCTCCCTGCCGTCCAAGGAGGTGGCCCGCCGCCTGGGCCTGCTGCCGCAGACGGCCTCGGCGCCCGAGGGCATCACCGTGGCCGACCTCGTCGCCCGCGGCCGCTTCCCGCACCAGAAGCTGCTGCGGCAGTGGACCCGCGACGACGAGCGGGCCGTGGACGCGGCGATGGCCAGCACCCGCGTGGAGGACCTCGCCGACCGCGCGGTCGACGAGCTGTCCGGCGGGCAGCGCCAGCGGGTGTGGATCGCGATGGCGCTGGCGCAGGAGACGCCGCTGCTGCTGCTGGACGAGCCCACGACGTTCCTGGACATCGCCCACCAGATCGAGGTCCTCGACCTGCTGGCCGCGCTGCACGAGGAACAGGGCCGCACGCTGGTCGCCGTCCTGCACGACCTCAACCACGCCTGCCGGTACGCCACCCACCTCGTCGCCCTCAAGGACGGGCGGGTCATGGCGCAGGGCGACCCGCGCGAGGTCGTCACCGCCGACCTCGTGGAGCGCGTCTTCGGCCTGCCCTGCGTCGTCGTGCCCGACCCCGAGACCGGCACACCGCTGGTCGTGCCGCTGGCCCGCCACCGCAGCGCCGCCCGCCGGGGCGCGTGAGGACCGGCGCGGGCGCGCGGTTAGCGTGAGCGGCGTGGAGCAGCACGTGCGCGGGCGGCGGCTCGGACTGGTCGTGCACCCGGTGCGCGACACCGCGGAGGCCGCGGGCGTCGTGGCCGCCTGGGCCCGCGAGCACGAGGGGCAGGTCGTCGGTCTGCAGCGCGACGCCGGCCGCCTGCCGCCCGAGGTGCCCACCGTCACCGAGGCCGAGTTCCTGCGCACCGTCGACGCCGTCGTCAGCCTCGGCGGGGACGGCACCATGCTCGGCGCGCTGCGCCTGGTCGTCGGGCGCGGCATCCCCGTGCTCGGCGTCAACCTCGGCCACCTGGGGTTCCTCGTCGAGCTGGAGCCGCGCGAGCTGCCCGGCGCGCTGGAGCGCATCGCCCGCGGGGACTTCACCGTCGAGCCCCACCTGTGCCTGCGCACCGGCCTGCCCGGGCGCGAGGCCGTCGCCTTCAACGACGTCGCCATCGCCCGGGTCCCCGGCCGCGGCACCGTGTCCGCCGCGCTCAGCGTGGCCGGGCAGCGCATCGGCTACCTGCGCTGCGACGCCGTGGTGCTGTCCACCCCGTCGGGCTCGACGGCCTACAGCTACGCCGCGGGCGGGCCGGTGGTCTCCCCCGGCGCCGACGCCCTCGTCGTGACGCCCGTGGCGCCGATGTCCGGGATCTCCCGCTCGATCGTGCTGGGGGTGGACGAGCCGGTGCGCCTGGAGCTCATGGAGTCCTCCGGCACCCCCACCGTGGAGGTCGACGGCATCGACGCGGGGCCGCTGACGCCCGGCTCGGTCGTTGACGTGGTCGCCGAGCGCGACGCCGGGCACGTCATCCGGATGGACCCCGGCGGGCACGGGCGCCGCTCGCGGGTCAAGCTCAGCCTGCTCGACCTGCCGCTGCTGCCCGACGAGATGCTGGAGCTGGTGCCCGAGCAGCTGCGCCGCAAGCTGGCCCCGCAGGCCCGCTGACCCGTCGCCCGCTGCGAGCGGCGAGCGGCGGGCGGGCCGGGCGGGCTCAGTCCGCGCGGGGTGCGGCGGTGGGGGCGGTCGCCGCGGCCTCGTCGACCGCGGCCGCACCCGCGGCCACGCGCTCGGCGGCGGCCGCCTCCTCCCCCTGCGCAGCCGTCCCGTCGCCGGCGGCCGACCCCGCCCCACCCGTCGGCTCGGACGTCGCCGTGGCGGTCGGCGACGAGGTCGCGCTCCCGGTGGCCGAGCCCGTCGCGGTGGGCTCCTGCGTCGTGTCCCCGGTGCTGTCCGGCGTCGCCGTCCCGGTGGCGGTCGGCTCGTCCGTGCTCGTGGCCGTGCCCGTGGACGTCGGCTCACCGCCCGGGGTCGCGGGCTCCTCGGTGGCGGGGTCCGCGGGCGACGGGGTGATGCTGCCGCCGAGGATGCCGCGCTCGACCTCCCCGCTGCCCGCGGTGCCCTGCCGCACCGACGTCACGGTCTGGCCGCTGGCGTGCTCCCACGCGGCGATGCCGCCGACGGAGACGGCGAACGCGGCCGCGCCGACGAGGACGGCGTGCCGGCGGCCGACCCGGCGCCGCGCGCGGGCGGGCGGTGCGGGCTCGCGCACCTCCCGCGGCTCCTCACCGCGCGGGTCCGGGTCGGGGGCCGGCTCCGCGTCCTCGGCGGGCGGGTCCTCGCGCTCGGGGTGCCGGTCCTGCGCGGGCGGGACGGGCAGCGGGGCGGTGCGCCGCTCGCGGGCGCGCCGCGCGGCGTCGGCCACCCGCTCCCGGCTGACCTTCAGGTAGTGGTTGTAGACCGCGGCCGCCGTCGAGGCGGCGACGCTGCCCAGCGCCGCGCCCAGGAGGGTGCCCAGGGTGCCGAGGCTGCGCGCGCCCGCCAGGACCAGCGCCGAGGTGACGGCGGCCAGGGCGCCCGCGCAGATCTGCAGCCAGGGGATCGTGAGCCGGACCGGCTCGGTGCTCTGCTCGCTCATGCCGTCGTCCATCGTCGCACCCGCGCGGGCCCCGGCCGGGCGGGAGCCGTCGCGGCGCTGTCGGAGGTGTGTGGAGCCCTCGTGGAGGCGCCGGCGACGACCGGGTGGCCGCGCACCCGCGGCGACGGCACAGTGACGCCATGACCATCCTGGTGCAGGACCTCAACCAGTGGAAGGGCGCCGCGGTGACCGACGTCACCGACGCCAAGATCGGCACCCTCGCGTCCGTGTACGTCGACGCGGCCACCGACGAGTGGTTGTTCGCGGCCGTGGAGACCGGGGTCGTGGGGTTCAAGAAGGTGGTCATGGTGCCGCTGGACCAGGCGGCGGTCGGCCGGCACGACATCCGCGTCTCCTTCTCGAAGGAGACCGTCAAGGCCGCACCGGCCTTCGCCACCGACGAGGAGCTCGGCCCGGACGACGAGCCGCGCATCTACGCCCACTACGGCCTGGACTACACGCCCGCCGACACCCCCAGCGGCCGGCGCCTGGCCCGCCGCTGACGGACCGCGCCGGGCGCCCGTCCCCGGGCGCCCGGCGCGTCAGCCCCGCGCGCGCAGCGCCTCAGCCCCCCGCGCGCAGCGCGACGTCGGCGCGCTGGGTGGCGTCGGCGACCTCGCCGACCAGCTCCTCGATGACGTCCTCGAGGAAGACGACCCCCGTCACCCGGCCGCGACCGTCGACCACGCGCGCCAGGTGCGAGCCGGTGCGCCGCATGGCGGCCAGCGCGTCCTCCACCTCCTCGTCCTCCGCCAGCGTCCCCAGCGGGCGCACCCGCTTGTCCGGCACCGGCCGCTCGTAGCGCTCGGGGTGCTCGGCGGGGTCGGCGTACAGGACGTCCTTGAGGTGCAGGTAGCCGTGCAGGTCGCCGTCGGCGTCGGCGACCGGGAAGCGGCTGAAGCCCGTACGCGCCACGAGGGCCTCCACGTCGGCCGGGCTGGCCCCGGGCGGCAGCGTGCGCAGCGCGTCCAGGGGGACGGCGATCTCCCCGACGCTGCGGTCGGAGAACTCCAGCGCCCCCGTCACCAGGCCCTGGGTGTCCTCCAGGGTCCCCTCCCGGCGGCTCTCGGCGACGATCGACTGCACCTCCTCCACGGTGAAGGCGCTGGCCACCTCGTCCTTCGGCTCGACGCCGGCCAGCCGCAGCAGCGCGTTCGTCACCGCGTTCAGGGCCCGCACGACGGGGCCGAGGACGCGGCCGAGGGCCACCAGCGGCGGCGCGAAGGCCAGCACGGCCCGGTCGGGCCCGGCGATGCTGAGGTTCTTGGGGATCATCTCGCCCACGACGACGTGCAGGTAGACGACGATCGTCAGCGCGAGCGCGAGGGACACCGGGTGCACGAGGCCCTCGGGCACCCCGAGGGACGCGAACACGGGTTCCAGCAGGTGCGCGACGGCCGGCTCGGCCACGGCGCCCAGCCCCAGCGAGCACAGCGTCACGCCCAGCTGGCACAGCGCCAGCATCAGGGAGACGTGCTCCATGGCGCTCAGGGCGCTGCGGGCGCGGGCGGAGGTGGCGGCCAGCGGCTCGACCTGGCTGCGGCGCGCGGACAGGACGGCGAACTCGCCGCCGACGAAGAAGGCGTTGCCCAGCAGCAGCAGGACCGCCACGAGCAGGGAGACCTCGGAGCTCACCGGCGCACCCCCTGCTCACCGGCGGGTCGGGAGGCCCCATCCCGCCCCTCGTCGCCCGCCGCGCGCCGGGCGGCGGCGCGCTCGGCGGCGCGCCGGTGCGCGCGCCGCCGCGCCGCGGGGCCCGAGGCCCGGGCGGGGTCCACCTCGGGCGAGGAGTCCGGCGTCACCGCGGGCGCCGCGCCCGACCCGGGCGCGGGCACGGCCGCCACCGGCTCCGGCGGCGCCGGGACGCCCGCCGCCGCGGGGGCCCGCAGCCGCAGCCGCAGCCGCTCCACGCGCCGGCCCTCCATCCGCACCACGCGCAGGAACGCGTCCTGCCCGACGGCGACCTCGTCGCCCACGACGGGGATGCGCCCCAGCCGGGCCATGACGAAGCCGCCGAGCGTCTCGTAGGCGGGGGCGTCGGGCACGTCGACCCCGGTGCCCCCGCGCACCTCGTCGGGGCGGGCCAGGCCCGGGACGGTCCAGGAGCCGTCGCGGTGCCGGCGCAGCCCGCCGCGGTCGCGGTCGTGGTCGGGGGGGGGGGGGGCGGCGGGCGGCCGCCCCACCCCCCCCCCCCCCCCCCCCCCCCCCCCCCCCCCCGCCGCCGCCGCGCCCAC
>NZ_JBJLSH010000027.1:0-58550 GCF_050871905.1 Kineococcus haloalkalitolerans | reverse complement strand
CGCCCGCCCCCCGCCCCCCCCCCCCCCCCCCCCCCCCCCCCCCCCCCCCCCCCCCCCCCCCCCCCCCCCCCCCCCCCCCCCCCGACGGTGGCCTCGACGAGGTCGAGCGCGCCGGCGTTGCCGACGTCGCGCATCTCCGCGTCGGAGAACCCCCACTCGCCCTGCAGGCGGCGGCGGCGCTGCGCGGGCGGCTCCGGCAGCGTCGACCGCAGCTCCTCCACCCACGCCGGGTCCGGCTCGACCGGGACGAGGTCCGGCTCGGGGAAGTACCGGTAGTCCTCCGCGTCGGACTTCTCCCGGCCGGCCGTGGTCAGGCCGGTGTCCTCGTGCCAGTGCCGGGTCTCCTGCACGACCCGCGCGCCCGCGCGCAGGAGAGCCGCGTGCCGGCGCACCTCGTAGCGCACCGCGCGCTCCACCGAGCGCAGGGAGTTGACGTTCTTCGTCTCCGAGCGGGTGCCCAGCGGCGCGTCCGGGGACGGGCGCAGGGACAGGTTGACGTCGCAGCGCAGCGAGCCCTGCTCCATCTTCACGTCCGAGACGTCCAGCGCCCGCAGCAGGTCGCGCAGGGTGGCGACGTAGGCGCGGGCGACGTCCGGCGCCCGGTCCCCCGTGCCGGTCAGCGGCTTGGTGACGATCTCGATGAGGGGGATGCCGGCGCGGTTGTAGTCCACGAGCGAGTACTCGGCGCCGTGGATGCGGCCGGTGGAGCCGCCCACGTGCAGGGACTTGCCGGTGTCCTCCTCCATGTGCGCGCGCTCGATCTCGACGCGGTACGTGAACGCCGGCTTGGAACCGTCCTCGCTGGCGGGCACCTCGACGTCCAGGTGCCCGTCGAAGGCGATGGGCTCGTCGTACTGCGACGTCTGGAAGTTCTTCGGCATGTCCGGGTAGAAGTAGTTCTTCCGGGCGAACCGGCAGCGCTCGGCGATCCGGCAGTTCAGCGCCAGGCCGATGCGCACGGCCGACTCCAGCGCCTTGGCGTTGAGCACCGGCAGCGCGCCGGGCAGGCCGAGGGAGACCGGGTCGACCTGCGTGTTCGGCGCGGCGCCGAACTCCGTGGGCGCGCCGGAGAACATCTTCGTCACGGTCGACAGCTCGACGTGGACCTCCAGGCCCAGCACCGGGTCGAACTGCGCGACGGCCTCGTCGTAGTCGACGAGGTCCAGCTCCTGCGGTGCGGCGCTCACGCCGGCACCCCCTTCCACTCGGGGACCTGCTCGAGCAGCGGCGCGCCCCAGCGCTGCACCAGCCGCGCCTCCACGGCCGCACCGACCCGGTACAGGCGGTCGTCGGCCTGCTGCGGGGCCAGCAGCTGCAGCCCGACGGGCAGGCCGTCGGACAGCCCCGCCGGCAGCGACATGCCGGGGATCCCGGCCAGGTTGGCGGGGATGGTGGCGACGTCGCCGGCGTACATGGCCAGCGGGTCGTCCAGCTTCTCCCCCAGCCGGTACGCGACCGTGGGGGCGGTCGGCGAGACGAGCACGTCGACCTGCCCGAACGCGGCGGCGAAGTCGCGCTGCACGAGCGTGCGGACCTTCTGCGCGCTGCCGTAGTAGGCGTCGTAGTACCCGGCCGAGAGGGCGTAGGTGCCGAGGATGATCCGCCGCTTGGCCTCGTCGCCGAACCCGGCGGCGCGGGTGGCGCGCATGACCTGCTCGGCGGTGACACCGGAACCCTCGGGCGTCACGCGCAGGCCGTAGCGCATGCCGTCGTACTTGGCGAGGTTGCTGGAGGCCTCGCTGGGCAGGATCAGGTAGTACGCGGCCAGCGCGTGCACGATGTTCGGCAGGCTCAGCTCGACGACCTCGGCGCCGGCGGCGCGCAGCTCGTCCAGGGCCTCGCCGAAGCGGGCCAGCACGCCGGGCTCGTACCCCTCGCCGGACAGCTCGTGCACGACGCCGACCCGCACCCCGGTCAGGTCGCCGTCCGCGCCGCGGCGGGCCGCGCCGACGACGTCGGGCGCCGCGGCGGGGATCGACGTGGAGTCGTACGGGTCGTGGCCGGCGATGACCGCGTGCAGCAGGGCGGTGTCGAGCACCGTGCGCGCGCACGGGCCGGCCTGGTCCAGCGAGCTGGCCAGCGCCACGAGGCCGTAGCGGGAGACCCCGCCGTAGGTGGGCTTGACGCCGACGGTGCCGGTGACGGCGGCGGGCTGGCGGATGGAGCCGCCGGTGTCCGAGCCGACCGTCAGCGGCGCCTCGAAGGCGGCGAGCGCCGCGGCCGACCCGCCGCCGGAGCCGCCGGGGATGCGGGTGGGGTCCCACGGGTTGCGGGTGGGCCCGAACGCGGAGTGCTCCGTCGTGGAGCCCATCGCGAACTCGTCCATGTTGGTCTTGCCCAGGACGACGAGCCCGGCGGCGTGCAGCTCGCGCACGACGGTCGCGTCGTAGGGCGGCACCCAGCCCTCGAGCATCCGCGAGCCGCAGGTGGTCGGCATGCCCCGCGTGGTCAGGACGTCCTTGACCCCGACCGGCACTCCGGCCAGGGGACCCAGCTCGGCGCCGCGGGCGCGGTCGGCGTCGACCTCGCGGGCGCGGGCCAGGGCCGAGTCGGCGGCCACGTGCAGGAAGGCGTTGACGCCCCCCTGCTCGGCGGGGTCGACGGCGGCGATGCGGTCCAGGTGGGCGCGCACGACCTCCTCGGAGGACACCACGCGCGCGCGCAGCGCCTCCGAGAGGCGGGCGGCGTCCCAGCGGACGAGCTCGGCGACGCTCACGCGTCCTCCTCGAGGATCTGCGGGACGCGGAAGCGGCCGTCCTCGGCGGCCGGCGCCATGGCCAGCGCCTCCTCGGCGCTCAGGCCGGGGCGGACGACGTCGGGGCGCGTCACGTTGGTCAGGGGCACGGGGTGCGAGGTCGCGGGCACGTCGTCGGTGGCGACCGCGGACACCTGGGCGACGGCGTCCAGGACCGCGCCGAGCTGGCCGGCCAGGCGGTCCAGCTCCTCGTCGCTCATGTCGATGCGCGCCAGGCGCGCGAGGTGCTCGACCTCGGAACGGGTGATGGCTGACACGTCGGCCGAGTCTAGGCGGCACCGGGCGGGGTCGTTCCGCCACCGCCCGGCGTCCCCGGCGGCACGAGCAGCTGGGTGGTGGCGAGCTCGCGGTACAGCGGGGAGGTGACCAGCAGCTCCTCGTGGCGGCCGGTGGCCAGGACGCGGCCGGCGTCGAGGACGACGATCTGGTCGGAGTCCACGACGGTGGACAGCCGGTGGGCGACGACGACGAGGGTGCGCCGGTCCCCGGCGGCGGCCAGGGCGTCGCGCAGCAGGGCCTCGTTGCGGGCGTCGAGGCTCGCGGTGGGCTCGTCGAGGAGCAGCAGGTCGCCGGGCGAGAGCAGCGCGCGGGCGATGGCGAGGCGCTGGCGCTGCCCGCCGGAGAGCAGGACGCCGCCCTCGCCCACCTCGGCGTCCAGGCCGGCGCCGGAGCGGTCGGCGAGCTCGGCGAGACCGACGGCGGCCAGGGCCGCGCGCACGTCGTCGTCGGTGGCGCTGGGCGCGGCGAGCACGAGGTTGTCGCGCAGCGTGCCGGCGAGGACGGGGGCGTCCTGCTCGACGTAGCCGAGGCGGGCGCGCAGCGCGGCGCGGGGCAGGTCGCGCACGTCGACGCCCTCCAGGCGCACGGCGCCGGCGTCGACGTCGGCGAAGCGCTCCACGAGGGACAGCAGGGTGGACTTGCCGGCGCCGGAGGGCCCGACGAGGGCCGTGCGGGTGCCGCGCTCGACACGCAGGCTGGCCCCGCGCAGGGCCGTGGTGCCGCCGGGGTGGGTGAAGGAGACGTCGTCGACCTCCAGCAGCGGCGCGCCGGGCACGGCGGCGGGCACCGACCCCGGCGGCTCCTCCTCCACGGGCAGCCGCAGGACCTCCTGCACGCGGGTCAGGGCGGCCACCCCGGCCTGGACGACCGTCCAGACCTGCACGACGGCGCCGAGCGGCACCACGAGGACGAACAGCAGGAGCAGGAAGCTGACGAGGTCGGCCAGCGGCGTGGCGCCGGAGGCGACGCGGGCCCCGCCGAGGCCCAGGACGGCGAGGAAGGAGCCCTGGAAGGCGATCTGCAGGGCGGGACCCAGCAGGGCGCGGACCCGGGAGGCACGCACCTGCGCGTCGCGGGCGCGGTGCGCGGCGGCGACGACGACCGCCAGCTCGCGGTCGGTGGCGCCGCTGGCGCGGACCGTGCGCAGGGCCGACAGCAGCCGGCCCACCGCGGAGCTCATGGCCCCCACCTCGGTCTGGGTGGCGAGGTTGAGCCGGCCCAGGCGGGAGGAGGCGGCGGCGATGACGCCGACGGCCAGCAGGACCGCGGCGAGGGTGACGCCGAGCAGGACGGCGTCGAGGCGCGCCATGAGCACCACGGCGCCGGCGAAGGTCAGGACGGTGCCCACGAGGTCGAACAGGCCGGAGGTCACCACGGCCGACAGCGCGGTGGTGTCGCTGCCGACCCGGGACAGCAGGTCCCCGGAGGTGCGGGTGTCGCGCGCGCCGATGGTCAGGCGGGCCAGCCGCGAGACCAGCGAGGTGCGCACGCCGAGGACGACGCCCGCCCCCGCGCGCTCCAGCAGGTACTGCCGGACGCCGTCGAGCAGGGCGGCGGTGACGGCGACGGCGACGAGCAGACCGGCGAGCCCGGCGACGGGCCGGGCCTGCCCGACGGCCGCGACGACCTGCCCGACGAGCAGCGGCTGGGCCAGCGCGGCCGCCGCGCCGACGAGGGAGAGGACGACCGCGACGGCGATGCCCGGCCGGTGCGGGCGCAGGTGGGGCAGGAGCAGGCGCGCCGCCGCGCGCAGCGGCAGCACCTCGGGGGTCGTCGCGGGGGGCGTCGGCGGGGCCACCGGCGCAGTCTGGCCCGGCCACCGCGCGTGCGCGTCCGTCGCTCGTCGCAGCTCCCGTCACACGTCCGGCCCCCGTCGGGGGGTGACGTGTCCGAGCTGTGATCCGGACCTGCGTGCAGGGGCCGCGGGCGTGGGTCATCATGTCCCCACACCCGGTGCGGCGACGGTGCCGCACCTGAAGGGAGAACACAGATGACTGTCCTCACGCGCGCGCGCCGGCTCGCGCTCGTCGCCGGCGGCCTCGGGCTCGTGGTCGCCCTGAGCAGCTGCGCCAGCGCCGAGGAGGCCGGCGTCGGCGAGGGCACCGGCGGCGGCACCGACGTCACCGGCAGCGAGATCGACTGCTCGCAGTTCGAGCAGTTCGGCGAGGACCTCGACGGCACGGAGGTGGAGGTCTACACCTCCATCGTCACGCCCGAGGACCAGCCGTTCCTGGACACCTTCCAGCCGTTCACCGAGTGCACCGGCATCACGGTGAACTACAACGGCTCGCGCCAGTTCGAGGCGCAGCTGCCCGTGCGCGTGCAGAGCGGCAACGCGCCCGACATCGCCTTCCTGCCGCAGCCCGGCCTGCTGGCGCAGATGGTCGGCACCGGCCAGGTCGTCGAGCCGCCGCAGGCGGTCTCGGACAACGTCGACGAGCTGTGGAGCGAGGCCTGGCGCGAGTACGGGTCCGTCGACGGGACCTTCTACGCCGCACCGCTGGGCGCCAACACCAAGTCCTTCGTGTGGTACTCGCCCACGGCCTTCGAGGAGGCCGGTTACGAGATCCCCCAGACGTGGGACGAGCTCATCGCCCTCACGGACCAGATGGTCGCCGACAACCCCGACGTCAAGCCGTGGTGCGCCGGCATCGGCTCCGGCGACGCGACCGGCTGGCCGGCGACCGACTGGCTGGAGGACGTCGTCCTGCACGAGCTCGGCCCCGACGTCTACGACCAGTGGATCGCGCACGAGATCCCGTTCAACGACCCGCAGATCGTCGCCGCGCTCGACCGCGTCGGCTCGATCCTGCGCAACCCCGACTACGTCAACGGCGGTTTCGGCGACGTCGCCTCGATCGCCACGACGACCTTCCAGGACGCCGGCGTCCCCATCACGCAGGGCAACTGCTGGCTGCACCGCCAGGCGTCCTTCTACCAGGCCAACTGGCCCGACGGCACGGAGGTCGCCGAGGACGGCGACGTCTTCGCCTTCCCGTTCCCGGAGATCAACAGCGAGGTCGGCCAGGCCGTCGTGGGCGGCGGCGAGTTCGTCGCGGCGTTCGCCGACCGGCCCGAGGTGCAGGCGCTGCAGTACTACCTGTCCACCGCCGAGTGGGCCAACCTCAAGGCCCAGGCGTCCGGGCCCGGCTGGCTGACCGCCAACACGGGCCTCGACGTGGAGAACCTGGTCAGCCCCATCGACCAGCTGGCGGCCGAGCAGCTGCAGGACGAGAACGTCACGTTCCGCTTCGACGCCTCCGACCTCATGCCCGCCGCGGTCGGCTCGGCCGCGGAGTGGCGGGAGCTGACGGCCTGGATCGCCAACGGGCAGGACACGCAGACGACGCTGGACAACATCGAGGCGGCCTGGCCGAACTGACGGCCGGCTGACCCCGCCACCGGGGCCGGGCACCCGCGGGCGCCCGGCCCCGGTGGGCCCCTGCCGTCCCCATCCGCCCCCGCCGGCCACCCCCACCACGCCTCGACGAGGAGGTCCCCTCCGTGGACTGGCTGCTCGACGCCGACAGCACACCCCACAAGCTCGCCCTCATGGTCTTCGCGGTCGTCGCCTTCGCGGCGGTCATGGGCCTGATCCTCTTCGCCGTCGACCGCCCCAAGCGCGTGCCCACCTGGCTCGTCGTCAGCGCCTTCGTCGGCCCCGCCCTGCTGCTCGTGACGGTCGGCCTGGTCTACCCGGCCCTGCGCACCCTGTGGCTGTCGTTCCAGTCCGCCGACGGCAGCGCCTGGGTCGGCCTGGCCAACTACCAGCAGGTCTTCACCACCACCGGCCTGCAGGTCGTCCTGCGCAACACCGTGCTGTGGGTCGTCCTCATCCCCCTCATCGCCACCGGTTTCGGCCTGGTCTACGCCTACCTGGTGGACCGCACGCGGTTCGAGGCGCTGGCCAAGGCCCTGATCTTCCTGCCGATGGCCATCTCCGGCGTCGCGGCCGGCCTCATCTGGCGGTTCGTCTACGAGTACCGCCCCGACCAGCCGGGCATCGAGCAGATCGGCCTGCTCAACCAGCTGCTGGTGTGGCTGGGGCTCGAGCCGTACCAGTTCCTGCTCGGGCAGCCGTGGAACACCCTGTTCCTCATCGTCGTCATGGTGTGGATCAACGCCGGCTTCGCCATGACGGTGCTGTCCGCCTCCATCAAGGCGATCTCGGACGACATCGTCGAGGCCGCCCGGCTCGACGGCGTCAGCGGCTTCCAGATGTTCCGGTCGGTGACCGTGCCGAGCATCCGGCCCGCCCTCGTCGTGGTCCTCACCACCGTGGCGATCAGCACCCTGAAGGCCTTCGACGTCGTCTACGTCATGACCGGCGGGCAGTTCGGCACCGGCGTCGTGGCCAGCGAGTTCTACTCGCAGTCCTTCCGGCAGTTCAACCAGGGCATCGGCGCCGCGCTGGCGGTCCTGCTGTTCGCCCTCGTCGTGCCGATCATCGTCTACAACGTGCGGCAGATGCGCCTGGCGGAGGAGGTCCGGTGAGCGGGCAGACCGAGCAGACCCGGGTGGTCGCGTCCGAGACCGCCCAGATCGACCCGACGGGGCCGCGCAAGCTGACCCGCGCGGAGAAGCGGGCGGTGGAGGCCAAGAACCGGCTCAGCTCGCCGGCGGCCTCCATCATCGCCCTGCTCATCGCGGTGCTGTGGACCGTGCCCACGCTGGGGCTGTTCGTCACCAGCGTGCGCACCCGCAACGACATCCAGGCCGACGGCTGGTGGAACGCGTTCACCCGGCCGCTGTTCACCGGCTTCAACTACACCTCGGCGCTGGAGACGGGGCTCGGCGAGAACTTCGTCAACACCCTCGTCATCACGGTGCCGGCGGTGGTCATCCCCATCACGCTGGCGCTGCTGGCCGCCTACGCGTTCGCGTGGATCCCCTTCCGGGGCCGCGAGCTGCTGTTCGTCGCCGTCTTCGCGCTGCAGGTCGTGCCCATCCAGGTCACGCTCATCCCCCTGCTGTCGCTGTACGTCGACACGGGGATCGCCGGCTCGTTCTGGACGGTGTGGCTCTCGCACGCCATGTTCGGCCTGCCGCTGGCGATCTTCCTGCTGCACAACTTCATGAAGGACATCCCCGCCTCCCTCGTGGAGGCCGCCCGGATGGACGGCGCCGGGCACGTCACCATCTTCTTCAAGGTGCTGATGCCGCTGCTCGTGCCGGCCATCGCGGCGTTCGGGGTGTTCCAGTTCCTGTGGGTGTGGAACGACCTGCTGGTGGCGCTGACCTTCGCCGGCAGCGGCGCGACGCCGCTGACGTCGGCCATCGCCGACCTCGCCGGAACCCGCGGCAACGCCTGGTTCCTGCTCGCACCGGGCGCGTTCCTGGCCATGCTCGTTCCGCTCGTGGTGTTCATCGCCCTGCAGCGCTTCTTCGTGCGCGGCCTGCTCGCCGGGTCCGTCAAGGGCTGACGCCCCGGCCCGCCCCGGGTCGCCCCCGTCGCCTCGCGGTCGTCGTCACCGCGCCGTAGCGTCGGCGCGGTGGCGACGACCGCCGGACGCCCGGGGACCACCGCGACGGGCAGGCGCGCGGCCCGCCGGCTGGAGCTGCTGATGTGCTCCCCGGAGCACTTCACCGTCTCCTACGAGATCAACCCGTGGATGGACGCCGCCACCGACGTCGACACCGGCCGGGCCCTGGCGCAGTGGACGGCGCTGCGCCGCACGTTCGAACGGCTGGGCCACGGCGTGCGGGTGCTGCCCGGCCTGCCGGGGCTGCCCGACATGGTCTACGCCGCCAACGGCGCGCTGGTGGCCGCTCAGGGCTCCGTCGGGGTGCGCTTCGCGCACCCCGAGCGGGCCGGGGAGGCCGAGGCGTACGCGCGCTGGTTGGAGGACGCCGGGCTGGGCCCGGTGCACCGCCCCGAGCACGTCAACGAGGGCGAGGGCGACCTGCTCGTGGTCGGCGAGCACCTGCTGGCCGGGCACGGGTTCCGCACCGAGCTCGCCGCCCACCGCGAGGTGGAGGCCGTCCTGGGCCGGCCGGTGACGTCGCTGCGGCTGGTGGACCCCCGCTTCTACCACCTCGACACCGCCCTGACCGTCCTGGACGACGACCCGGAGCACCCCGACGTCGCCTGGTTCCCCGGAGCGTTCGACGAGGAGTCCCGCGGGGTGCTGGAGACGCTGTTCCCGCGGGGTCTGCGCACCGACGAGGAGACCGCCCGCGTCCTGGGCATGAACGCCGTCAGCGACGGCCGGCACGTCGTGCTGTCCCCCCGCGCTCAGCGCTACGCCGCGCAGCTGGCCGAGCGCGGGTACGAGCCCGTGCCGGTCGACCTGTCGGAGCTGCTGCGCGGCGGTGGCGGCGCCAAGTGCTGCGTGCTCGTGCTGCGCCGCTGAGACCTCACGCCCCCGCGGCGTCCTCCGCCGGCCCGGCGACGGCCTCGGGACCGCCCTCGAGCAGCGCGCGGAACCCGTCCTCGTCGAGGATCCGCACCCCCAGCTGCTCGGCCTTGTCGGCCTTGGAACCGGGAGCCTCGCCGACCACCACGAAGGACGTCTTCTTCGACACCCCGCTGGAGGCCTTGCCCCCGCGCGCCAGGACCGCCTCCTTCGCCTCGTCGCGGGTGAACCCGCTCAGCGAGCCGGTCACCACCACGGTGAGCCCCTCCAGCACGCGCGGGACGGACTCGTCGCGCTCGTCCTCCGTGCGGACCCCGGCCCGGCGCCACTTGTCGACGACGGCGCGGTGCCAGTCGACCTCCAGCCACTCGCGCACCGCTTCGGCGATGGTCGGGCCGACGCCCTCGGCGGCGGCCAGCTCCTCCGGCGAGGCGGCCTCGATCGCCGCGAGCGAGCCGAACCGCCCCGCCAGGGCCCGCGCCGCGGTCGGCCCGACGTGGCGGATCGACAGCGCGACCAGCACCCGCCACAGCGGCTGCGACTTGGCGGCCTCGAGGTTGGCCAGCAGCCGGCGCCCGTTGGCCGACAGGGTGCCGTTCTTGTTGGTGAACAGCGGCACCCGCAGCAGGTCGTCCTCGGTGAGGTCGAACAGGTCGCCCTCGTCGGTGACGACCCCGGCCGCCGGCAGCGCGGTGGCCGCCTCGTAGCCCAGCGCCTCCACGTCGAAGGCGCCGCGGCCGGCGACGTGGAAGATGCGCTCGCGCACCTGGGCGGGGCAACTGCGGGCGTTGGGGCAGCGGATGTCCACGTCGTCGGCGCGCATCCGGCGCAGCGTCGTGCCGCACTCGGGGCACTCGGTGGGGAAGACGAACTCGCGTTCGTCGCCGGTGCGCAGGTCCACGACCGGGCCGACGACCTCGGGGATGACGTCACCGGCCTTGCGGACCACGACGGTGTCGCCGATGAGCACGCCCTTGCGCTTGACCTCGTCGGCGTTGTGCAGCGTCGACAGCTGCACCGTCGAGCCGGCCACCTTGACCGGCTCCAGGAACGCGAACGGGGTGACCCGGCCGGTGCGCCCGACGTTGACGCGGATGTCGTGCAGCTTCGTCGTCACCTCCTCCGGCGGGTACTTGAACGCGATGGCCCAGCGGGGGGCGCGGGAGGTGGCGCCCAGGCGGCGCTGCAGCGGCACCTGGTCGACCTTGACGACGACCCCGTCGATCTCGTGCTCGACGTCGTGGCGGTGCTCGCCGTAGTACCGCACGTACTCGGCGACCTCGGGCAGCGTGTCGACGACGCGGGCGCGCGCGGGCACGGGCAGGCCCCAGCGGCCGAGCTTGTCGTACGCCTCGGACTGGGTGGCGTTCTCCAACCCCCGGCGCGCGCCGATGCCGTGCACGAGGCAGCGCAGCGGGCGCGTCGCGCTGACCCGCGGGTCCTTCTGCCGCAGCGACCCGGCGGCGGCGTTGCGCGGGTTGGCGAAGGGCGGCTTGCCCGCGTCGGCGAGCCGCTCGTTGAGGGCGGCGAAGGCGTCGACGTGGAAGAACACCTCCCCGCGCACCTCCAGCAGCTCGGGCACCGGCAGGTCCGGGACCTCGGCCAGGCGCTGCGGGACGTCGGCGATGGTGCGCACGTTGAGGGTGACGTCCTCCCCCGTGCGCCCGTCGCCGCGGGTGGCCGCCCGCACCAGCAGCCCGTCCTCGTACACGAGGTCCACGGCCAGGCCGTCGATCTTCGGCTCGCACAGGTAGCGGGCGCCCTCGCCGACCTCCTTCTCGACCCTGGCCGCCCACGCGGACAGCTCGTCGGTGGTGAAGGCGTTGTCGAGGCTGAGCATCCGCTCGGGGTGGTCGACGGGCGTGAACTCCGTCGACCACGTGCCGCCGACCGTCTGCGTCGGGGAGTCCGGGGTGCGCAGCTCCGGGTGGCGCTCCTCCAGCTCGCGCAGCTCGCGCTCCAGCGCGTCGTACTGGGCGTCGCTGAGCGGGGAGGCGTCGCGCACGTAGTAGGCGAAGCGGGCGGCCTCGACCTCGCGGACCAGCTCCTGCCAGCGGTGCCGGGCCGCGGGGTCGGGACCCCCCGCCGCCGCGCCCGCCACGTCCCCCGCCACGTCCCCCGCCGTCTCGCTCGTGCTCACGGGGCCATCCTGCCGTTCACCTCCGACACCCGCGCGTGACACGTCGCCGACGCCGCGCCGTCGGCGCGGCTGCCTAGCGTCCGCGCCCATGACGCTCCGCACCCCCGCTGGCCCGTCCGCGGCGCGCGCCGCCGGCTTCGGCGCCGCCGCCGCTCTCGTCGGGCTCGTCACCGGCACCACCCTGGCCACCGCCGCCGGCCAGCCCGCCGGCGAGCCCTCCGGCACGACCGCCCCCGCCCAGTCCGCCCGGCTCGTCGAGCGCCACGTGCTGCCCGCCGACACGTTCGGCGAGCCCGTCCCCAGCGGCGCGGCGGTCGAGGGCGCCAACGGCGTCGAGGTGCCCTTCGACGCCCAGCCCGTCCAGGGGTTCTCCGGGCTGCTGCTGCAGGAGGACGGCACCTGGCTGGCGCTGTCCGACAACGGCTACGGCGCGAAGGCCAACAGCGCGGACTTCCTGCTGGCCGTGCACCGCCTGCAGCCCGCCGACGACGGTTCCGTCGACGTCGTCCCCGGCGGGTTCGGCCTGTCCGACCCGTACCGCCACGTCCCGTGGGACCTCGCGCGCGAGGACCGGCGCCTCACCGGCGCCGACTTCGACCTGGAGAGCTTCCGGCAGGCGCCCGACGGCACCTTCTGGTTCGGCGAGGAGTTCGGCCCGTTCCTGCTGCGCACCGACGCCGCCGGCCGCGTCCTGCAGGCGCCCGTCCCGCTGCCGGGCGTCACCTCGCCCGACTCCCCGCTGCTGGGCGGGGGCGAGCCGACCCTGGGCCGCAGCAAGGGCTTCGAGGGCATGGCGCTGTCCGCCGACGGCCGCTACCTGTTCCCGGTGCTCGAGGGCCCCGTCGCCGGCGACGACCCGCAGGACCTGCGCGTGCTGCGCTACGACACCGTCCAGGGCCGCTACCGCGGCGAGGAGTTCACCTACCGGCTGGAGTCGCCGGCCAACGCCATCGGCGACCTGACGGCCGTCGACGACCACCGGTTCCTCGTCCTCGAGCGCGACAACGGCGAGGGGCCGACGGCGGTGTTCAAGGCGCTGTTCCTCGTGGACACCTCCCGGCGCGACGCCGCCGGGCACCCGCGCAAGGAACTGCTCGTCAACCTCATGGCGGTGCCGGACCCGGACGGGGTCGCCGGGGACGCGCCGTTCGCGACGTTCCCGTTCCAGACCATCGAGGGCGTCGACGTCGCCGGCCCGCACACCGTCGTCGTCAGCAACGACAACAACTACCCGTTCTCGGCCGGGCGCGCCGAGGGCGTGCCGGACGACAACGAGTTCTTCACCATCGAGGTGCAGGCCGACCTGTCCTGACACGCACCCCGGCCCGTGGCGCGTACCCGCCTCAGGCGGTCCGCGCCACGGGCCGGCGCAGCACCGCGAACTCCAGGTCGTCGCGGCGCGGGACCCCGAAGCGCTCGTCGCCGTAGGGGAACGGCCGGCGCTCCCCCGTGGCGCGGAACCCGAGCCGCTCGTACCAGGCGACGAGGTCGGTGCGCTGGGCGATGACGGTCATCTCCAGCGCCCCGGCCCCCCAGCGGCGCACGGCCTCCGCCTCCGCGGCGGCCAGCAGGGCCCGGCCCGTGCCGCGGCCCTGGCGCGAGGGGTCGACGGCGAACATGCCGAAGTAGGCGTCCTGGCCGGCGCGGCGCAGCTCGCAGCACCCGACCGGAGCGGCGTCGTCCCCGGCGTCCGCGGGGTCCAGCGCGAGCAGGACCAGGGCGTCGGGCGCGTCGACGACCGCGGCGACCGCGGCCTCGTCGGTGCGCCGGCCGTCGAGCAGGTCCGCCTCGGTGGTCCAGCCCCCGCGGCTGGCCTCGCCCCGGTAGGCCGACTCCACGAGGGCCACCACGGCGGGCACGTCGTCGTGGCCGGCGGGGCGCACCCGCAGGTCCGGGGCGGGAGGTCGCTCAGTCACCGGAGGACTCCAGCACGGCCGCGGCGACGTCGCGCAACCGTCCCAGCAGCGGGCGGACCGCCGCCGGGGACAGACCGGTCAGGCCACCGGCCGGGGCGACGACCACGTCGGCCAGGTCCGCGGCGGGCAGGCCCACCCGCCGCCAGGGCGCGCGGAGCGCGTCGACGACCTCCGGCACGGGCGGCAGCGCGGCGCGCGCCGGCAGCACTTCCGCCCACAACCGGACCCCGGACTCCACGGTGGCGGCCACCGACTCCCAGCCGGCGTCGCCCAGCCCCGTGACGTCCACGGCGAGCGCGTCGGCGCCGCAGGAGCGGGCCAGCGGCCAGGGCGTCTCCTGCGCCGGCAGCCGCAGGACCGCGCCCGCCCCGGCGGCGCGCACGGCGTCCACCAGCGACGTCAGCACCGCCCGCACCTCCGGCTCCTCGACCGCGCGCAGCGTGCCGTACCCGCTCTGGGTGGGCAGGCGCCCGGCCAGGACGGCCGGCAGCGACGGCTCGTCGAGCTGGACGACGACGTCGGCGCCCGGCACGAGGCGGCGCACGTCGGCCACGTGCGCGGCCACGCCCTCGGCCAGCGACGCCGCGACGTCCCTGCGCGCCCCGGCGTCGGAGACGCTGCGCTCCCCGCGGGCCAGCTCGACGGCCGCCAGCAGCGACCACGGCCCCAGCACCCGCACCACGAGCGGGCCGCGCCAGTCCTGCGCGGCCTCGGCGAGCTCGTCGAGGTCGGCGCGCAGGAAGGATCGGGCGCGCTCCAGGTCGCGGCCCGGGCGGTCCACGAAGCGCCACCCGGCCGGCTGCAGGTCCACGGGCAGCTCCACGAGCAGAGCGGCGGTGCGGCCGGTCGCGTCGGCGCCCGGACCGCGGGCCGGCAGCTGCGGCAGCGCCGGCGCGTGCGGGGCCTCGCCCAGCTCCCCGAGGACAGTGCGCAGCGCCTCGCGGGGGTCGGTGCCGGGCAGGGGGCCGGGGGCGGCGGCCGTCCCCCGCAGCCGGTGGACCGCGGCGGGCCCCTCCTCCGGCGGGGAGTCGGGCGCGTGGTCGGGGCGGTCGGGCACGTCGCCGGACGCTACCCGCGGGTCGGCCGATCGGGGGACCCGGCTCGCACCGCTCGTCCGTCGCCACGGGCGCGCGGGGTGCGAGTGGATGTGATCACCCAGGACCCGCACAGCTCCCGCACGGAAGGCGCACCATGCACCCGACCGCACCACGGTCCACCTCCCCGGCCCCCACCCCGCCCGCCAGCCCGTCCCGGCCCGCCCGCCGCACCGCCGCGCTGGCGGCCGGCACGGGCGCGGCGCTCGCCGCGACCGTGCTGCTGGGCGCGGGCCCGGCCGCCGCGGCCCCCGCCCCGCCCGCTCCCCCGCAGGCCCCGCCCACGGCTGGGCTGCCCGGCACGGGCGAGCTGTCGGCGCTGGCCACGGCGCGCCCGGCCACGCTCGCGGCCGCGCAGGAGCAGTTCCTGGCCCGCACCCCGGCCCGCTACGCCGAGCAGGAGGTCGTCTGGGCGCCGTGCCCGCCGGAGTGGCTGCAGCTGCCGCAGTCCGCCGAGCTGCTGGAGTGCGCCGCCGTGCAGGTGCCGCGCGACTGGGGTGCTCCCGAGGAGGGCGAGCCGCTGCGCGTGGCGATCAGCCGCCTGCCGCGCCCCGAGGGCGAGCGCCCCGCGCGGACGGTGGTCACCAACCCCGGCGGGCCGGGCGGGTCCGGCCTGGAGCTGGCCGCCGCGATCGGCGCCGTGCCCGGGCTGGAGGGCACCGAGGTGGTCGGCCTGGACGTGCGCGGCACGGGCGCCAGCTCCCCGCTGCGCTGCGGCCAGGCGGCCGCGCTCGCGCAGGCCTCCGCCCCCGACTACCGCGACCGCTCCGCCGAGGCGCTGGTGGCGACGGCCGACGCGATGGCCGCCACCGCCGCGGCCTGCGCCGACGACCCGCTGGTGGACGTCGTGACCACGGAGCAGACCGTCGCCGACATCGACCTCGTCCGCCACGTCCTGGACCGCGAGACGATCGACTGGGTCGGCTACTCCGGCGGCACCTGGCTGGGCGCTCAGTACGCGACGTACTTCCCCGCGCGGACGGGCCGCTTCGTCCTCGACTCGGCCGTCGACGTGACCGCCGCCTTCCAGAGCGTCTTCGCCGAGAACCAGCCGCCGGCCTTCCAGCGCCGCTTCGAGCAGGACTTCGCGCCGTGGGCGGCGCAGCACGCGCGGCTGTTCCACCTCGGCGCCACGCCCGAGGAGGTCGGCGCCACCTACGAGCGGCTGCGCGCCGACCTGGCCGCGCGTCCCCTGCAGGTGCCCGTCCTCGGCCTGAGCGTCGACGGTCCGCTCCTGGACGCGCTCGTGCTGCAGTCGATGTACGGCAAGGCGAACTTCGAGACGCTCGCCTGGACGCTGCGCGGCCTGCGGACGGTGGCCGACCTCGCCGCCTGGGGTGACCGCGCCGGCGCCGAGCGCGCCACCGCGGAGCTGACCCGGCGCCTGGAGGAGCTGCTGCCGCCCGAGCTGATGAGCGCCGAGGACGCCGGGGCCGAGGACGGCGGGGTCCCGCCGCACCCGTTCACCCTCCAGGCCACCTTCCTCGCCACCACCTGCAACGACACCGCCTGGTCGCGCGGCAGCGCGTTCTGGGAGGAGCTCAGCGAGCGCCAGGGCAGCGCGTACCCGCTGCGCGGGTGGGCGACGCTGCAGCAGCCGTGCGGGTACTGGGACCGCCCCGCGCTGACCCTGCCGCGCCCGGACGGCCGCGACCTGCCGCCCCTGCTCGTCGTGCAGTCCGAGAACGACCCCGCGACCCCGGTCGAGGGCGCCCGGGCCACGCGCGAGGCGCTGCCCAGCTCCCGGATGGTGACCGTCACCGGGGAGGGCGACCACGGCCTCTACGGGACCGTCGGCAACGCCTGCGTCGACGAGGTCGTCACGACGTTCCTCGTCACCGGCGAGGCGCCGGCGGGCGACGTGACCTGCGAGGGCACCGGGATCCCCGACCCGGGCCTGGCGCGGCTGCTGGACACCCCGCTGCGCGACCTGCTGCCCGGCGCCTGAGCGGCACCGGCGGCCTGACCCGATGATGGAGCCGTGAGCACCCCGCCCGTCCCCGCCGCGACGACTCCCGCCGCGACGCCTCCCCCCGCCGCGCCCTCGTGGGCGGGCGCGGCCGGCGAGGAGGAGCGCCGGCGCGGCCTGCGCCGGATGCGCGTGGTGGCGACGGGTCTGCTGGTGCTCGCGGCGGTCGTCTACTGGGCGACCGCCGGGCGCGACGGCGCCTGGGAGTGGGTCAACGCCGCCTCCGAGGCCGCGATGATCGGCGCGGTGGCGGACTGGTTCGCCGTCACCGCGCTGTTCCGGCACCCCCTCGGGATCCCGATCCCGCACACGGCGCTCATCCCGCGCCGCAAGGACGCCCTCGGGGCGACCCTGCAGGAGTTCGTGCGCGACAACTTCCTCGCCGAGGAGGTCGTGCGGGACAAGGTGGCCCGCGCCGGCGTCCCCCGGCGGGTCGGCCTCTGGCTGACCCGCAAGGGGGGCGCCGAGCGCGTCGTGCAGGAGGCCGCCAGCGTCGTCGGCGGCGCGCTGGGGGTGCTGCGCGACGAGGAGGTGACCGCCGTCCTCGACCAGGTGCTCGTCAAGCGCTTCGCCGCCGAGCCGTGGAGCCCGGCCCTGGGCCGGCTGCTGGCCGAGGTGGTGCGCGACGGCACCCACCACCCCGTCGTGGACCTCACGCTGGCCGAGGCCCAGCGCTGGCTGCGCGCCAACGAGCTGACCGTCCGGCGCCTGGTCGAGGAGCGGGCGCCGGAGTGGGCGCCGAACTGGCTCAACGAGCGGCTGGGCCGGCGCGTGCACACCGAGGCCACCCGCTGGGTCGACGACGTCGTCGCCGACCGCGACCACCCCGGCCGCAGGGCCATCGACGACCTGCTGGCCCGCTACGCCGAGGCGCTGCAGCACGACCCGGTGACCCGGGCCAAGGCCGACGAGTTCCAGCAGCGGCTGCTGTCCTCCCCCGGCCTGGCCGACACCGTGCAGGGCGTGTGGACCTCGCTGCGCGGCTACCTGCTGGACGCGGTGCAGGACCCGACGTCCTCCCTGCGCGCGCGCACCCTGGAGGCCGTCACCGACGTCGGGCACCGCCTGGTGGACGACGAGGTGTTCGCCCGCCGCGTCGAGGGGCACCTGACGGACGCCACGGGGTTCCTCGTGCGCCGCTTCGCGCCCGAGCTGTCCAGCGTCATCTCCGACACCGTGCAGCGCTGGGACGGGCGCGAGGCCGCGAACCGGATCGAGCTGCTCGCCGGGCGGGACCTGCAGTTCATCCGCATCAACGGCACCGTCGTCGGGGCCCTGGTCGGCCTGGTGATCCACGGTCTCACGGTGCTGCTGGTCGGCTGACGCACTACCGTCGCGGGCATGAGCCCGTACGTGAACCCGTCAGGCGGCTTCGACCGGGACTCCCGGTACATCACGACGCGGATCACCGCGGACGGCCGCGACGGCTACCCCGTCGAGCCGGGCCGCTACCGGCTCGTCGTCAGCCGCGCGTGCCCGTGGGCGAACCGGGCGATCGTCGTGCGGCGGCTGCTGGGCCTGGAACCGGTGCTGTCGATGGCGGTGGCCGGTCCCACGCACGACGAGCGCAGCTGGACGTTCGACCTCGACGAGGGCGGCCGGGACCCGGTGCTGGGCTACGAGCGGCTGCAGGAGGCGTTCTTCGCCCGCTTCCCCGACTACGACCGCGGCATCACCGTCCCGGCGATCGTCGACGTGCCGAGCGGGCAGGTCGTCACGAACGACTTCCCGCAGATGACGATCGACCTGTCGCTGGAGTGGACCGAGCACCACCGCGAGGGCGCGCCGCAGCTGTACCCCGAGCACCTGCGGTCCGAGATCGACGAGGTCAACGCGCACGTCTTCCGGGACGTGAACAACGGCGTCTACAAGTGCGGTTTCGCCGGGACGCAGGAGGCGTACGAGAAGGCCTACGACCGCCTGTTCTCCCGCCTCGACTGGTTGTCCGAGCGGCTGTCGCGCCAGCGCTACCTCGTGGGCGACACCATCACCGAGGCCGACGTGCGGCTGTTCACGACGCTGGCGCGCTTCGACCCCGTCTACCACGGGCACTTCAAGTGCAACCGGCACAAGCTGTCCGAGATGCCGGTGCTGTCGGCGTACTTCCGCGACCTATACCAGACGCCCGGGTTCGGCGACACGATCGACGTCGACCACATCAAGCGGCACTACTACGAGGTGCAGCGCGACATCAACCCGACGGGGATCTTCCCGACGGGCCCCGACCTGTCCGGGTGGCTGGAACCGCACGGGCGCGAGGAGCTGGGCGGTCGTCCGTTCGGCGACGGCACCCCGCCGCCGCCGCCGGTCCCCGAGGAGGTCGTCCCCGCGGACCACCAGCCGCGGGCGGCCTGAACCCTGGACCGCGCCGGCCGCCGTCAGCGGGTCGCGCTGACGGTGGCCGAGCCCAGCACGCGGGTGCCGTCGTAGACCGCGACGGTCTGCCCCGGCGCGACCCCCGTCAGCGGTGAGCGCAGCGCGACCTCGAGCCCGTCGCCGGCCGTCGCCTCGACGACGGCCGGCACGGGCTCGCCGTGCGCGCGGACCTGCACGTGGACCTCGACCGGACCGGCCGGGCGCGGCGCGCACCAGACCGCGTCCGCGGCGGACAGCCCGTCCACGCGCAGCGCCTCGGCGGGCCCGACGACGACGGTGCGGCGCACCGGCTCGATGGACAGCACGTACCGGGGCCGGCCGTCGGGCGCCGGCCGGGTCAGGCCCAGCCCCTTGCGCTGGCCGACGGTGAAGCCGTACGTGCCGGTGTGGGTGCCCAGCACCGCGCCGTCGGCGTCGACGACCTCGCCGGGCTCCTCGCCGAGCCGGTCGGCGAGGAAACCGCGGGTGTCGCCGTCGGGGATGAAGCAGATGTCGTGGCTGTCGGGCTTGGCCGCCACCGGCAGCCCGCGCGCCGCCGCCTCGGCGCGCACCCGCTCCTTGGCGGGCGCGTCGCCCAGGGGGAACATCGCGTGCGCGACCTGGTCGGCGTCCAGGACGGCGAGCACGTACGACTGGTCCTTGGCGGCGTCGGCGGCGCGGTGCAGCTCCGGGCCGCGCGGGCCGGGCAGCACGCGCGCGTAGTGACCGGTGCAGACCGCGTCGAAGCCGAGGGCGATCCCCTTGTCCAGCAGCGCCGCGAACTTGATCCGCTCGTTGCAGCGCACGCACGGGTTCGGGGTGCGCCCGGCGGCGTACTCGGCGACGAAGTCCTCCACGACGTCGGCGACGAAGTCCTCCGACAGGTCCCACACGTAGAACGGGATGCCGAGCAGGTCCGCCGCCCGCCGCGCGTCGAGGGCGTCCTCGATCGTGCAGCAGCCGCGCGAGCCGGTCCGCAGGGTGCCCGGCGAGCGGTTCAGCGCCATGTGCACGCCGACGACGTCGTGCCCGGCGTCCACCGCGCGGGCGGCGGCCACCGCCGAGTCCACCCCGCCGCTCATCGCGGCCAGGACGCGCATCAGGACGCCACCGCGGCGGGACGGCGCCGCCCGGCGCGCGAGGAGCCGGCCGCGGCGCGGCGGGCGCGCTCCACGGCCGGGCCGACGGCCGCCAGCGCTGCGTCGACGTCCTCCTCGGTGGAGGACCAGCCGAGGGAGAAGCGCAGGGCCCCCCGCGTATCGGCGGCCGGAACGCCCATCGCCAGCAGCACGTGGCTGGGCTGCGGCACCCCCGCCTGGCAGGCGGAGCCGGTGGAGCACTCCACCCCGGCGGCGTCCAGCAGGTACAGCAGCGAGTCGCCCTGGCAGCCGTCGACCGTCACGTGCGCGTTGCCGGGCAGCCGGTCGGTCAGCGAGCCGCGCACCCGCACCCCGTCCACGCGCTCGGCCAGCCCGGCCAGCAGCCGGTCGCGGAGGCCCGCCACGCGCGCCCGCTCGGCGTCCTGGCCGGCCAGCGCCGCCCGCAGGGCCGCGGCCGTCGCGGCGGCGGCCGGCGCCGACAGCGTGCCCGAGCGGGCGCCCAGCTCCTGCCCGCCGCCGTGCAGCAGCGGGACGAGCGGCGTCCCGCGCCGCAGGAGCAGCGCCCCGGCCCCCACGGGCCCGCCGAACTTGTGCGCCGACAGCGACAGCGCGTCCACGCCCGCGGCCGCGAAGTCCACCGGCAGGTGCCCCACGGCCTGCACGGCGTCGGTGTGCACGGGCACGCCCGCGGCGCGCGCGAGCGCCGCCACCTCGGCCACCGGTTGCACGGTGCCCACCTCGTTGTTGGCCCACATCACCGAGACGAGGGCGACCTCCTCGGGGGCCTGCGCCAGCTCCGCGGCCAGCGCGTCCAGGTCGGTGCGGCCCTCGGCGTCCACGGGCAGCAGGCGCACGTCGGCGCCCTCGTGCTCGCGCAGGTGCTCGGCGGGGTCCAGGACGGCGTGGTGCTCGGCCGCGCTGACCAGGACGCGGCGCCGGCGCGGGTCCTCCGCCCGGCGCGCCCACCACAGGCCCTTGACGGCCAGGTTGTCGGCCTCGGTGCCCCCCGAGGTCCACACGAGCTCCCCCGCGCGCGCGCCCAGGGCGGCGGCGACCTCCTCGCGGGCCTCCTCCACGGCGCTGCGCGCCCGCCGGCCCGCCGAGTGCAGCGACGAGGGGTTGCCCACCAGACCCGCCCGCTCGGTCCAGGCCGCCACGGCCTCGGGCCGGGTGGGCGCCGTCGACGCGTGGTCCAGGTAGGCCGTCCGCACGTCTCGAGTGTAAGAGCGGGGGCGGGGTCGGGCAGACTGCGGCGGGTGCCAGCACCGTCCCCGCCGACGCGCCCCGCCAGGCCCCACCCGCTGGGCGTGACCCCGCGCAGCGCCGAGGAGGGCGGTGGCGCCGACGTCGCCGTCCTGGCCGCGCACGCCGACCGCGTGGAGGTGTGCGTCTTCAGCGCCGACGGCCGCGAGACGCGCACCGCGCTGCCCGACGTCGAGCACGGCGTCTGGTACGGGCACGTGCCGGACCTGGCGGTCGGCTCCCGCTACGGCCTGCGCACGCACGGGCGCTGGGACCCCGAGCGCGGTCTGCGGCACAACCCCGCCAAGCTGCTGCTGGACCCGTGGGCGCGCGGCCTGGACGGGGAGGTGGCGCTGCGCCCGGAGGTGTTCGGGCACGCCGTCGACGACGACCTGCGCGGCGACCTCGCCGTGCCCGACCCGCGCGACAGCGCCCCGCACGTGCCGCGCTCGGTCGTCCTGGGTCCCCTGCCGCGGCACCTGCGCCCCACCCCCGGCGAGCGCCCGCGCGTGCCGTGGGCGGACACGGTCGTCTACGAGGCCCACGTGCGCGGTCTGACGCAGCAGCACCCCGAGGTGCCCGAGGAGGACCGCGGCACGTACGCGGCGCTGGCGCACCCGGCGGTCGTGGAGCACCTGCGCTCCCTGGGCGTCACCACCCTGGAGCTGCTGCCGGTGCACGCCAGCACCTCCGAGGTGGCGCTGCGCCGGCGCGGGCTGAGCAACTACTGGGGCTACAACACGCTGGCGTTCAACGTCCCGCACGCCCCCTACGCCACCCGCCGCGCCCGCGCCGCCGGGCCCGAGGGGGTGCGCGAGGAGTTCCGGCGCGCCGTGCGCTCGCTGCACGCGGCCGGGATCGAGGTGCTCCTCGACGTCGTCTACAACCACACCTGCGAGGAGGGCCCCGAGGGCCCGCACCTGTCCTTCCGCGGGCTGGACGACGCGACGTACTACCTGCGCGACGCGGGCGGGCGGCCGCTGGACGTCACCGGCTGCGGCAACTCGCTGGACTTCACCGACCCGCGGGTCGTGCAGTTCACCCTGGACTCGCTGCGGTACTGGGTGACCGAGCACGGCGTCGACGGGTTCCGCTTCGACCTCATGACGACGCTGGCGCGCGGGCGCGACGGGTTCACCCCCGACCACCCGTTCCTCGTGGCGCTGGCCGCCGACCCGGTGCTGGCCGACGTCAAGCTCGTCGCCGAGCCGTGGGACGTCGGCCCGTCCGGCTGGCGCACGGGGCAGTTCCCCGCCCCCGTGCACGAGTGGAACGACCGCTTCCGCGACGGGGTGCGCCGCTTCTGGCTGACCGACGCGCGCGACACCGCCCTCGGGCACGGCGCGCCGGCGATGGGCGGACGGGGCCTGCGGGAGCTGGCGACCCGCTTCGCCGGCTCGGCCGACACGTTCGACGTGCGGCGCGGGCGGCTGACGAGCGTGAACTTCGTGACCGCCCACGACGGGTTCACGCTGGCCGACCTGGTCTCCTACGACCGCAAGCACAACGAGGCCAACGGCGAGGGCAACCGCGACGGCAGCGACTCCGACACCAGCTACAACCACGGCGTCGAGGGCGACACCTCCGACCCGGAGGTGCTCCAGGCGCGCCGGCGCAGCGTGCGCAACCTCATGGCCACCCTCGTCCTGTCGAGCGGGGTGCCGATGCTCACGGCCGGCGACGAGTTCGGCCGCTCGCAGGGCGGCAACAACAACGCCTACTGCCAGGACGGGCCGGTGTCCTGGGTGGACTGGGACCTCGCGCCCTGGCAGCGGGAGCTGCTGGAGGACACCCGCGCGCTGCTGGAGCTGCGCCGGCGCTACCCCGTGCTGCGCACGGCGGGGGTGCTGCGCGGCCACCCGGTGCGCGAGCAGCGCTCGGACCTGCTGTGGTTCGGCGAGGACGGGGAGCCGATGAACGTGGACCGCTGGCACGAGGGCGAGCGGCGCGTGCTGCAGGTGCTGGTGGACGGCCGCGACCGCGGCGAGGCGTCCGTCCTCGTCGTCCTCAACGGCGGAGCCCGCCAGCGCGACGTCGTCGTCCCCGAGGTGGAGGGCCTGCCGCGGTACCTGCCGCGGTGGAGCTCCGCGCCGGACCGCCGCCGCCGAGCCGCGCCCGCGGGCCGGGCGCTGCGCGTGGCGCCGTGGACCGTGCGCGTCCTGGCCTCGCGCTGACGGTGGTGCACCCCGCGGTCCCGGGGAGGCGCCGCGTCGTCCTGCTGCCGGGCGCCGGTTGCGACGCCGGTCAGTGGGCCGCGGTGGCGGCGGCCCTGGCCGGTGACCACGACGTCGAGGCGCGGGACCTGCCCGGGCACCACGGCGCGCCGCCGCTGCCCGGGGCGGTGTCGCTGGAGGCCGTCGCGGCGCACCTCGCCGACAGCCTGGCGGACGGGCTCGCGGGCGGACCGGCCGACGGGCCCGCGGGGCCGGCCGTCCTCGTGGGGCACAGCACCGGCGGGGTCGTCGCCCTGGTGGTGGCCGCCCGCCGCCCCGAGCTGGTCGCGGGGCTGGTGCTCGTGGACTCCAACGTGCCCGTCACGGCGGACGCGCTGGCCGCCAAGCGCGCCCGCGCCGGGCGGGTGCGCTCGGGGCCGTGGCCGGACGTGCTCGTGACGTCGATGCGCACCGCCTGGGGCGAGCGCGAGCCGCAGCTGCGCGAGGAGGTCGTCGCCGGGATCGCCGCCACGCCCGAGGAGGTGCTGCGGCCGCTGTGGACCGACGTCCTGAAGCTGGACCCGCGGCCGCTGCTGGCAGTCGTGCGCGCGCCGCTGCTGCACCTGCGCACCACGCGCGACGTCGACGCCGCCGCGCTGGCGGCGCTGAACCCGCGCGCCCGCTCGGTGGACCTGCGGCACCTGGGGGCCGGGCACTGGCCGCACCTGCTGGAGCCGGACGCCGTCACCGCCCGGCTGCGCGACTTCCTGCGCGGCGCGGTCGGCCGGCCCTCCGCCGGGGCGCTCCGGTGACCGCCGGGCTGCCGGACCCGCCGGACCGGCCGCCGTCCCGGCCCCTGCGCGCCCTGGTCCGGCCCGTCCTGTGGGCGCTGGCCGGGTTCGCCGCGGCGCTGCTGGGCGGGACGGTGCTGGGCCTGGGCGGCGGGGAGGCCGCGCTGGTGGCGCTCGTCGTGGCCGTCCTGGTCCTGCTGGTGGAGCTCGCGCTCGACGCCACGAGGCGCAACGCGCGGCGCGGCCCCGGGCGCTGACCCGCGGTCCCACCTCGCCGCTGCCCGGCGCCGCCGGCCCTCGACACCGCCACCGGCCCTTGACACCGCCGGCGCCCGGGTCGACCCTCACCTCCCACCCGAGGGGAGGCGTCGTGAGCGGTGCTGACCGGGCCCTGCTGGACGAGCTGCTGCGCGCCGAGCGCCTCGCGCTGCTGGAGCAGCTGGAGGTGCTCGACGAGGCGGCGTGGGCCGTGCCGTCGCTGTGCGCGGGGTGGACCGTGCAGCACGTCGCCGCTCACCTGGCCTGGGCGCCGGTCCTGCGACCCGGGGCCGCCCTGCGCGGCCTGGCCGGCGCGGGCTTCGACCCGAACCGGTTCAACCGCCGCACGGCGACGGCGTGGACCGCCCGGGGCCGGGCGGCGGTCCTGGCGCAGCTGCGCGAGAACGCCGTCACGCTGGCCGCACCGCCCGGCGTCCCCCGCGCCGCGGCGGTCCTCGAGGCCGTCCTGCACGGGCTCGACGTGCGGCGGCCGCTGGGCCTGGGGCACCGGACGGACCTCCGCGCGGTGCGGACCGCCGCGGACGTCCTGGTGCGCACGCGCTGGCCGTTGAACGTCACCGTGGGCGGCAGCGCGGGCGCCCGGGTGCGCGGGCGCCGCCTCGTCGCCGAGGACGTCGGCTGGCAGCACGGGCAGGGACCGGAGGTGCGCGGCAGCGGCGAGGCGCTCCTGCTGCTGCTCAGCGGGCGCCCGGTCGGCCCGGACGAGCTGTCCGGTCCCGGTGCCGCGGACGTGCGGCGCGGCCCGCGCCGCTGACGGGAGGCTCAGCCGGTGACGAGGCGGTCGCGGCCGGAGCGCTTGGCCGCCAGCATGGCGGCGTCGGCCGCGGCGAGCGCCGACGCGAGGTCGCCGCGGGTGGCCGAGCCGACCGACACCCGCACCCGCAGCCCCGGCGCGACCTCGTCCCACGCCAGCCGGCGGACGGCCTCCAGCACCCGCCGGGCGGCCGGGCCAGCGCCGGCGGGGTCGGCCAGGACGACGACGAACTCGTCGCCGCCGTAGCGCAGCGGCACGTCGGCGCCCCGGCACGCGCCGCGCACGACGTCGGCCAGCCGGCGCAGGACGGCGTCGCCGACCGCGTGGGAGAAGGTGTCGTTGACGGCCTTGAAGTCGTCGACGTCGACGAACAGCACCGCGGCCGCGCCCCCCGCGGCGGGCGCTGCGGCGCCGGCGCGCTCGCGCAGGCGCTGCAGCTCGCGCCGGTTGCCCAGGCCCGTCAGCGGGTCGGTGCGCAGCTCGCGGGAGGCGCGTGCCGCCTCCTCGTCCAGCGCGCGCAGGCGGATGCGGTCGGTCAGGGCCTCGAAGCGCGACTCGCGGTCGCGCCACAGCCGCGCGGTCGAGGCGCGGGCCAGCTGCCGCCACGCCCGCACGACCGGCGCGGGCACGGCGGCCGCGGCGCTCTCCACCTCGGCCAGCGCCTCGTGGCCCAGCGCCTCCCACAGCTCGCGGTCCTCGTGGACGTGCACGGCGGCGACCTCCGCGAGGACCGCCCGCGCGGTCTCGGGCTCCCCCGACCGGGCCAGCACCACCGCCAGGGCGAGCCGGGCCGCGCGCAGCTCCACGAGCCCGTCGCGCACCCCGCCGCCGGCCAGGGCCTCCCGCACCCGGGCCAGGGCCAGCGGGTCCTCGCCGAGGCGGTGCAGCAGGAAGCCCTCCAGCGCCAGCGCGCGGCGGGCCATCGCGGCGTCGCCGCCCTCGCGGGCGGCGGCCGCCAGGGCGGCGACGTCGCTGAGCGCGGCCACGTGCTGGGCGCGGGCGGCGGCGGGGTCGCCGCTGAGGGCCAGGCAGCAGCCCCACAGGGTGCGGTTGACGGCCACCGCGCGCAGGACGGCCGTGCGCGCCACGTCCAGCCAGGGCGAGCGGCGCACGCCCTCCAGCAGCTCCTGGCACAGCTCGAACAGCAGCAGCGAGCGGAACGCGGTGGCCGTGGAGAACGCCGCCGACATGCCGTTGTAGCTGCGGCCGGGGTCCGCGGCCAGGGCGTGCGCCCGCGCGAGGGCGTCCATGGCCGCCGACGTGCGCCCCAGGGCCAGGCGCGCGTCGGCCAGCAGCGCGAGGGTCTTGGCGCGCCAGGCGGTCTCCTGCTCCGGGAGGCGGTCCAGGAGGGCCTGCGCCTCCGCGGCCGCGCCCGAGGGGTCGAGCACCTCCAGCAGGCACGCCGCGGTCGTGAAGGACAGGTAGCGCACGGTCGTCTCGTCACCGGCGGCGGTGCACAGCGCGACGCCCTCGCGGCAGGCGCGCAGGGCCGCGTCCCAGGACCCGGCGAGGTACTGGGCGAAGGCCAGCTCGGCCAGCCGGTCGTAGGGGCCGAACTCCTCGCGGCGGGCGAGGGCCGCGGCGGGGGGCCGCCGCGCCGCGGGCACCACGGGGACCTCGGGCACGGCGCAGGGGCCTCCGGGCGGGACGGGACGGGACGGGCACCGGCGGGCACGGACGAGCGCGACCGCCGCCGCGACCCTAACCGCGCGCGGTGCCGCGGCGGGGCGTTTCCGCCCAGCCCGCACCCCGTCGGCACCCGGCGGGCGCCCAGCCGTCTCCCAGCTGCGCCGGTCAGCGGCGCCCCGCGTCCGGGCCCCACCGGGCCAGGACGAGGGTCTCGACGATCGTGACCAGCGTGTACAGCAGGATCGAGGTGAACGTGACGACGACGACGATGGCCCACAGCTTGGAGTACTGGACCTGCGAGTTGGCCCGGAAGATCTCCGCGCCCAGGCCCCGGCCGCTGAACAGCCACTCGTAGAGCATCGCGCCGATCACCGCGCCCGGCACGGAGATGCGCACCGCGGCGAAGAGGTTCGGCAGCGCGCTGGGCACCGCCACCTTCCGCAGCGCCGTCCACCGCGTCCCGCCGTTGACCCGGACCAGGTCGACGGCCTGCGGCGACGCCGAGCGCAGCCCGAGCGCCAGGTTCACCAGCACCGGGAAGAACACGACGACACCGCCGATGGCGGCTGCGCCCGCCGCACCGCGGCCGAAGACGATGCCGATGAGCGGGGCCATCGCCACCAGCGGCACCGAGCGCAGCAGCATGGCCAGCGGCATGAACGCGAACTCCAGCGGCCGGAACAGCGTGAACAGCGAGGCGACGGCGACGGCGGAGACGAGGCCGGCCGCGAACCCGGTACCCGCGTTGCCCAGCGTCACCAGCAGCAGGCCGGCCAGTTCCGCCCGGTTCGCGGCCGCGCCCTCGGCGGTGACCAGGTACGCGTGGACGTCCAGCGGCCGCTTGCCCACGAAGGGGTCGACGTCCAGCAGCGCCAGCAGCGCGTACCAGGCCAGGACGAGGACGACGGTGGACACGACGAGCGTGAGCACCGAGACCGCGATCCGCCGCGCCGCGGACCCGGCCACCGACGTGGCGCTGCGGTCCTCGTGCGCCGGGCCGGCGCCCGCCGCGGGGCGGACGGCCGCGCTGGTGCTCGTGCTCGTGCTCGCCATCAGGAGACCCCTCCCGTCCGCTGACCGGTCGAGGACCACGGGGTGACGAGCCGGGCCACCAACCCGACGAGCAGGTAGCCGGCACCGGCCACGAGGCCGGAGGCGATCGCCAGCGCCCACAGCTGCGAGTAGCGCAGCTGCGTCTGCGCCGCGGTGATGAGCAGGCCGAGGCCGGAGTCCACCCCGCCGAAGTACTCGCCCAGCACCGCGCCGAGGAAGGCGGCGGGCGCGGCGAGCTTCAGCGCGGCGAACACGTTCGGCAGCGCGGCGACGGAGCGGACCTTCACCAGCTGCGTCCAGCGGGTGCCGCCGTAGGCGCGGACGACGTCCAGGGCGGTGCGGTCGGCGGCGCGCAGGCCGAGCAGGCAGCCGACGACCGAGGTGAACACCACGCTCAGGGCCGCGAGGAACACCGAGGTCGTGCGCGAGCCCGGCTCGGACACGATGAGGACGATCGGCCCGACGGCGGTCATGGGGACGCAGTACGAGATGACGGCCACCTGCGTGGCCGCCCCCTCGGAGGCGGGGACGAGCAGGACGACGACGGCCAGGGCGAACGCGGCCAGGTTGCCCCACAGGTACCCCTGCAGCGCGGACCACGTCGTCACCGACAGGTTGGCCCAGTACACGTCCGGGCCGTCCGAGACGACCCTGCCCACGACCGCCCAGGGCGTCGGGACGATGCCGCTGGCGCGGAACACCGTCAGGGCCAGGACCGTCCAGACGGCGAGGACGACCACCGCGCCGACGATCCCCCCCGACCACGGGGGCAGGTCGCGCAGGCCGCGGCGGGCGGCCGGCACCGCCGCGGGGGGAGCCTGCCGGGCCGCCGCGCCCAGGCTCGTGGTGCTCACCGCTCCTCCTCCGGCCCGCCGGCGCCGCCGCCGAACAGGAGCTCCGAGAGCCGGTCGTGGTAGGCGTGGAACTCCGGGGTGCGCATGAGGCCGGGCGTCCGGGGCCGGGGCAGGTCGATCTCGACGACCTCCACGACCCGCCCCGGGCGCGGGCTCATCACGGCCACGACGTCGGACAGGAACACCGCCTCGGCGATCCCGTGCGTCACCATCAGCGTGGTCGCCGGCTTCTCGGTCCAGATGCGCAGCAGCTCCACGTTCATCCGCTGGCGCGTCATGTCGTCCAGCGCGCCGAACGGCTCGTCCAGCAGCATCACGCTGGGCTGCACGACGAGGCAGCGGGCGATGGACACCCGCTGGCGCATGCCGCCCGACAGCTGCGCGGGCTTGGCCTTCTCGAAACCCCGGAGGCCGACGAGGTCGACGAGGTCGCTCACCAGCCCGCGGTCCGGGCGGACCCCGGCGACCTCCAGCGGGAGGCGGATGTTGCTCTCCACCGTGCGCCACGGCAGCAGGGCGGAGTCCTGGAACGCGATCCCCAGCTCGTGCTGCCGCTGCAGCTCCCGGGTGGTGAGGCCGTTGACGAGCGCGGTCCCGCTGGTCGGTTCCTCCAGGCCGGCGAGGACGCGCAGGACCGTCGACTTCCCGCAGCCCGAGGGGCCCAGCAGGGACAGGAAGGCGTTCTTGCGCGTCCCCAGGTGGGTCTCGTCGAGGGCCTGGACCGTCCTGCGGCCCAGGGTGAACCGCTTGCTCAGGCCCTGCAGGTGGAAGCCGGTGGCGGCCGCGGGGTGCAGCGACGGCGTCGTGGTGGCCGACGGCGCCCGGGGTGCCGGGGCGGGCGCCGCGGCAGCGGCGGTGGCGTCAGCGGCGGTGGCGTCAGCGGCGGCGGTGGTGTCGTGGGACACGGTCGGGCCCCTCTCGCGCGGGTGGGTGGCGGACGGCGGGGCGGTCTCAGCCCGTGACGAGGCCGGGGTCCTCGGCGTAGACCTCCTCCAGCAGCGTGAGGTCGAACAGCTGCTCGGCCGTGATGTCCGTGCCGATGACGGCGAGGGCCTCGACGTTCTGCTGCACCAGCTCCTCGGTCATCGTGAACAGCCCGTTGGCGCGGGTGTCGTCCGTGACGACCAGCTCGTTCTGCGCCTCGGCCTCGGCCGTCTGCTCCTCCAGCTCCAGGTCCAGGTCGGCGCCGTAGACCTCGACGGCCAGGCGCGCGGACTCGGCCGGGTCGGCGACGGCGTCGGTCCAGCCGCGGACCTCGGCGCGCAGGAACGCCTTGAGCATGTCCCGCTGGTCGTCGATGGTCGACTGCAGGACCGTGAACGTCTCGGCGACGAAGGGCAGTCCCTGCTCGGCGAACCCGAGGGTCACCGGGGTCAGGCCCTGCCCCGCGAGCAGGATCGGCTCGTTGGTCAGGTACGCCATGAACGCGTCCACCTCGCCCGAGGCCACCACCGACGGGTCGTACTGGACCGGCACGATCGTGAAGGTCGAGGGGTCGACGCCGTTGGCGGTGCAGAAGCCCGCGAAGATCTGCTCGTTGCCGCCGGTCTGGACGCCGATGCGCTTGCCGGCCAGGTCCTCGACCGTGCGGACGGGGGTGCGCTCCTCGACCGAGACGAGGCAGAAGGGGTTCAGCTGGAACGTCGCGCCGATGATCTTCAGGGGGGCGCCCTCGTTGACGATCGCCGGGGCCGTCAGGGTCGGTGCGGACAGGCCGACCTGCGCGCGCCGGGACAGCACCATGGCCTCCGCGGCCGTGCCCGCGGCACCACCGGCGAGCAGGTCGACCGTCCCGAAACCCTCCTCCGCGTAGTAGCCGCGCTCGATGGCGAAGTACTCCCCCGCGAACTCGATGTTCTTGATCCAGGAGAGCTGGACGGCGATGTCGCCGAAACCCTCCCCACCGCCGTCGGTGGTGCCAGCGGCCCCCGACTCCTCGCCGCACGCGGCCAGGGCGGCCACGCCCAGGACCCCCAGCCCCGCACCGCGCAGCAGGGATCGGCGGCTGGCCGGGAGCGCGAGCCCCGCCGGGACGGCGGTGCGGGTGCGGGGTGCGGGTGCGTTCACGGGGCGGCTCCGGAGGTGGGAGGGCTGCGGGCACGGGGCGCGCGGACGGGCCGGACGGACCGGCCGTCGGTACTGAACCAGCCGCGCGCGGCAGCGGCGTTCCAGTCGTGTGAACGCCGTGTTTCCCCCGTCCCGCCCCACCTCCCGCGCGGCCCCGGCTCCGGCCGGCGTCACACGGAGGAAACACGGGTGTGCTCTCCTTCGGACCGGCTGGTCCGCGCGGCGCGCGCCGCAGAGCGAGAGGTGGTCCGCGGTGCGACGCATGCACCTGGGAGTCTTCGAGGTGGCCGCGCCCCAGGTGGGCGGCACCCTCAGCTGGTCGCACCCGTGGAGCGACTCCGTGCACCACCGGGAGGTCGAGCACTGGGTGGGGGTCGCGCGACTGCTGGAGTCCGCGGGTTTCGACTTCCTGTTCTTCGCCGACGGCTACGGCTACCCCAGCGTGGACGGCGACCTGCCCGACGCCGCGGTCCGGGGCGGGCTGAACTTCTCCGGGCTCGACCCGATGCTGCTGGTCCCGGCCCTCGCCCGCGCCACCGAGCGGCTGGGGTTCGTCGTCACCGCCTCCACCGGCGTCGACCACCCCGTGGCGATGGCGCGCCGGTTCGCCACGCTGGACCACCTGACGGGCGGTCGGATCGGCTGGAACGTCGTCACCGGCGCGTCGCAGGACACCGTCGCCGCCCTGTTCGGGCACGCGACGATGACCGCCCACGACACCGGCTACGAGATCGCCGAGGAGCACGTCGAGCTGTGCCGGCGGCTGTGGGAGGACTGCTGGGAGGACGGCGCCCTCGTCGAGGACAAGGCCGCCGGCGTCTTCGCCGACCCGCGGCGGCTGCACCGGATCGAGCACCGGGGCACGCACTTCCGCTCCTCCGGCTACTTCACGGTGCCGCCGTCGCCGCAGCGCACCCCGGTCCTGTTCCAGGCCGGGTCCTCCGAGCGCGGCCGCGCGTTCGCGGCCCGCCACGCCGAGTGCGTGTTCCTGCAGGGGACGACGCCCGGCCACGCCGCCCGCAACGTGGCGGACATCCGCGCCCGCGCCGCCGGGCAGGGGCGCGACCCGGCGTCGGTGAAGGTCCTCGTCGGGGCGACGGTCACCGTGGCCGAGACGTCGGCCGCGGCGGCGGAGCGCCGGGCCGAGTTCGAGGCGATGCAGACCGACGAGGTCGCCGCGGTGATCTACGCCGGGAACACCGGGATCGACCTGACCGCCCTCGACCCGGACCGCCCGCTGGACCAGGTCCTCACCGGACCCGCGGCCTCGCGCGTGGGTCAGATGGGGCAGAGCAACATCGACCGGTTCCGGCGCCCCGACGGCACGACGCCGCTGGTGCGGGAGGTCCTGCAGGAGCTGCGCGGCCGCGGCACCCGGGGTTTCACCGTGGTCGGCGATCCACGCGAGGTGGCCGACCAGCTCGAGGAGCTCGTCGAGGTCACCGACGTGGACGGGTTCCTCCTGGAGGCCGTGTTCTCACCGGCCGACCACCGCCTGTTCTGCGACCTGGTCGTGCCCGAGCTGCGCCGGCGCGGGCGGCTGCCGGCCGCCGATGCGCTGCCCGGCCCGACGCTGCGCCAGCGGCTCGGCTCCCCCGGCCCGCGGCTGCCCGGCGGCCGGCGGGACCGCGACCGCGTCGACGGCCCGGCGCCCGTCGCGTGAGAGCCTGACCCCCGCCCCCACCACGCCCCCACCAGGCCGCGGGCCACGCCCGCGCCCGGACACCCGGAGACCCCGTGCGCGCCCTCGTCGACCTGCCCAAGGCCCACCTGCACGTCCACCTCGAGGGGGCGATGCGCCCCTCGACCCTCGCCGACCTCGCGGCCGAGGCCGGGGCGCCGGAACCCCCGGTCCGCGGGTTCACCTCGTTCTCCGAGTTCGTGGCGGTGTACGACGGCGCGGTGCGCCTCGTGCGCACCGAGGCGCACCTGCGCCGGCTGGTGCGCGAGGTCGTCGAGGACGCCGCGCGCGACGGGGCGGTGTGGGTGGAGCCGCAGGGCAACCCGGTGCCGTACGCCGAGGCGCTCGGCGGCCCGGAGGCGGTCCTGGAGGCCGTGCTGGACGAGGGGCTCACCACGGCGGCGCGGCTCGGGATCGGGTTCGGCTGGATGGCGTGCGGGCTGCGCCACCAGCCCCCCGCGGACGCCGAGGACCTCGCCCGCCTCGCGGTCCGCTACGCCGGCGACGGCGTGGTCTCCTTCGGCCTGGCCGCGGACGAGTCGCTGTTCCCCCCGGCGCCCTTCGAGCGCGCCTTCGCGATCGCCCGCGAGGGCGGGCTGCTCGCGGCGCCCCACGCGGGCGAGCTGCTGGGGCCGGACAGCGTCCGCGACGCCCTCGACCTGCTGGGCGCCCGGCGCGTGCAGCACGGGGTGCGGGCCGTGGAGGACCCCGCGCTCCTCGAGCGGCTGGCCGCCGAGGGCGTCGTCCTGGACGTGTGCCCGACCTCCAACGTCGAGCTGGCCGTGGTGCCCGAGATCGGCCGGCACCCGCTGCCCGCGCTGCTCGAGGCGGGCGTGCGCTGCTCCCTCAACGGCGACGACCCCCTGCTGTTCGGGCCGGGCCTGCTGGAGGAGTACGAGACGGCCCGCACCGCGCTGGGCCTCGACGACGAGCAGCTCGCCTCGTGCGCGACGGCCTCCCTGGAGGGGGCGGCGGCCCCGGAGGGCTTCGCCGCCACCCACGTGGCGCGCGTGCAGGAGTGGCTGGCCGCCTGAGGCCGCGCGACCCGCTGCGGGTCAGCGTCCAGCGGCGCGGCGCTCCACGGGTCCCGGGCCGGCGACCAGCGCCAGCAGCGAGCGGTCCTCGCCGCGCGGGGCCAGCACGCACAGACCGACGGGCAGGTCCCCGACCCTCGCCGACGGCAGGCCGACGGCGGGCACCCCCGTCTGGGAGGCCAGGGTCGTCAGCGGGAGCGTCCCGGCGCGCGCGGCCTCGAACCGCTCCGGTGCCGCGTCGACCGGCGGTGCCGGCGCCGCGGTGCTCGGCAGGCACAACCACCCCGCCCCGAGGACCGCCTCCAGGCGCGCGCGGGTCCGCTCGACCGTCGCCCGCGCGGCGGCGAGCTCCGCGGCGCTCGTGCGCTCCCCCGCCCGGAACCGCGCCTCGACCGCCGGGGACAGGGCGCCGGGCTCGGCGGTGACGAAGGCGCCGTGGGCGGCCCACGCCTCGGCGGCCTGGACGGTGCGGAAGGCGGCCGTCCAGGCCTCGACCTCGTCGGCGGTGACGTCGTCGTCGACGTCGCGCAGGGGCAGGCCCGTGCGCCCGGCCAGCGCCGCCAGCGCCGCCTCGACCGCCCGCGCGGTGGCGGGCTCGGCCAGCCCGAGGAGGGTGCGGCTGCGCAGCAGGGCCGCCGGGCGCCGGACGGGCGCGGACGAGGGCAGCAGCACCCGCGCCGCCGCGGCGAGCAGCCGGGCGTCGCGGGCCAGGAGCCCCACCGTGTCGAACGAGGGGGCCAGCGGCAGGACGCCGGTGGTGTCGACGACGCCGTGGGTGGGCCGCCAGGCGTGCAGGCCGCTGAAGGAGCCGGGCACGCGCAGCGACCCGGCGGTGTCGGTGCCCAGGCCGAGGTCGGCGGCACCGGAGGCCACCGCCGCGGCGCAGCCGGAGGAGGAGCCGCCGGGGACCCGCCCGGGCGCCGCGGGGTTCGGCGGGGTGCCGTAGTGGGCGTTGACGCCCAGCAGGGAGAAGGCCAGCTCGTCGGTCCGGGCGATCCCGGCCACGGCGGCGCCGGCGTCCAGGAGGGCCTGCAGCGCGGGGGCGCTGGCCACCGCGGGCCGGGCCCGCTCCAGCCAGCGGGGCACCCCGCCGCCGGTGCGCTGCCCCGCCACGGCGACGACGTCCTTGACCGCGACGCGGACGCCGGCCAGCGGCCCGGTCCCGCTGCCCGCGGGCAGGGGCGCGGCGTCCGGGGGGCGCCAGGTGAGCGCGCCGGGGTCCGGCGCGCTCACGAGCGGCGGGCGGCGACGTCGAGCACGGCCGCCTCGAGGGCGTCGAGACCGGCCGCGACGTCGGCGGCGGTGACGGCCTCCGCGGGGGCGTGGCTGACGCCGCCCTCGCAGCGCACGAACACCATGGCGACCGGGGTGAGGGCGGCCATCGCCATCGCGTCGTGCCCGGCGCGCGAGAAGGTCCGCAGCGGGTCCGCGTCGCCGGTGGCGGCGATGCCCGCCACCACCGAGGCCGTCAGCTCCGCGTCGCAGCCGACCCCCGCCGCGCGGTGGACCTCGGTCAGCTCGAACCCGAGCCCGCGGCCGGCGCAGACCCGCTGCGCGTGCGCCTCGACGGCCGCGACGAGGGCGTCGCGGTCCTCGTCGCGCTCGGCGCGGACGTCGAGGGAGAACTCGACCAGCCCGGGGACGACGTTGACCCCGCCGGGGTGGGCCTGCAACCGGCCGACGGTGGCGATGCCGCCGCGCTCGACGGCGAGGCGCTCGACGGCCAGCACGACGTCGGCGGCGCCGACGAGGGCGTCGCGGCGCGCGGGGTACGGGGTGCCGCCGGCGTGCCGGGCCTCCCCGACGACGCGGCCGGCGAACCGCCGCGCCCCGGCGATGGAGGTCACCACCCCGAGGGGGCGGCCGGCGGCCTCCAGGAGCGGGCCCTGCTCGATGTGCAGCTCCAGGTAGCCGACGAGGTCCTGCGGCGCGCGGGCGGCCTCGGCGATCCGGGAGGGGTCCAGCCCGAACTCCTCGGCCGCCCGCCGCACGCTCGTGCCGTCCCGGTCGCGGCGCTCCCACCAGTCCTCGTCCCACGTCCCGGCGACCGCGGAACTGCCCGTCAGCGCGGTGGCGAACCGGGTGCCCTCCTCGTCGGAGAACGCGACGAGCTCCAGCGCGAAGGGCAGGTCCCCGGCCCGCGGGGCGATCCGCCGCGCGACCTCGACGGCGCTGAGCACGCCCAGGACGCCGTCGTAGCGCCCGGCGTCCGTGACGGTGTCCAGGTGCGAGCCGAGCACCAGGGCCGGCAGGCCGGGTTCGCGGCCCTCCAGCCGGCCCCACTGGTTGCCGGCCTGGTCGGTCCACGTGCGCGCCCCGCACTCGCGCAACCAGCCCGCGGCCAGCGCGTTGGCCCGGGCGTGCTCGGGCGAGAGGTGGACGCGCTCGATCCCGTGCGCGAGCGCCGAGACCGCGGCGAGCTCGTCGCAGCGGTCCAGGACCCGCCGCGCACCGGCGCCGGCGCCGCGCCGGACGTCCACCGAGGTACCGGTCGCCGCGCTCACGCGTACACCTCCTGCGCGGCAGCCGTCCCGCCCCCGGGCTCGACGGGCGCGCCGTGGCGGCGCAGCACCTGCTCCAGCGCGGCGAGCGTCACCAGCACGGCGTCCTTGCGGGCGTTGTAGCCCATCGTGCCGATGCGCCACACCCGCCCGGCCAGCGGGCCGAAGCTCGTGCCGATCTCGATGCCGTAGTCCTGCAGCAGTTCTGCGCGCACGGCGTCGCCGTCGACGCCCGCGGGCACGTGGACGGCGACGACGTTGTGCATCTTGCGCTCCACGTCGCCGAACACGGCGAGGCCCAGCCCCCGGACCCCGGCGAGCATCGCGGCCCCGTGCAGGCGGTGCCGGGCGAGGACCTCGGGCAGGCCCTCCTCCAGCAGGAGCCGCGCGCACTCGCGCGCGCCGTAGAGCATGGTGGTGGCCTCCGTGTGGTGGTTCAGCCGCTCCTCGCCCCAGTAGTCGAGGATCATCGCGAGGTCGAAGTAGTTGGAGCGGATGCGCGCGTCGCCCGCCGCGGTCCGCCCGCCCGGGCCGGGGTCGGCGCGCAGGCCCGCCTCGACGCTGCGGCGGCGCCGGACCACCTCGACCGCCCGCGGCGACAGCGACAGCGGGGCGCTGCCCGAGGGGCCGCCGAGGCACTTCTGCAACCCGGCCGTGGCGGCGTCGACCTCCCAGGCGTCCATCTCGAAGGGGTTGCCCGCCAGCGACGCGGTGACGTCCACGTACAGCAGGGCGCCGTACCGGTGGCACATCGCCCCCACGCCCTCCAGCGGCTGGTTCATCGTCGTGGAGGTGTCGCCCTGCACGAGCGCGACCAGCGATGGGCGGACCTCCCGCACCGCCGCCTCGAGCTCCTCGGGGGTGAACACCCGCCCCCACGGCACCTCGCGGACGTGGACGTCGGCGCCGCAGCGCTCGGCGATCTCGCGCAGCAGGTGCCCGAAGCGGCCGAACACGGGGACGAGGACGGTGTCGCCGGGGGTGATGAGCGAGACCAGCGCGGCCTCGATCCCGGCGCGGGAGGTGCCGTCGACGAGGACGGTCGCCTCGTTGTCCGTCGCGAACACCTCCCGGTACAGGGCCCGGGTCTCGTCCATGTACGCCGTCATCGCCGGGTCGTACTGCCCGACGAGCTGCGCGGACATCGCGCGCAGGACGCGGGGGTCGACGGTGACGGGGCCGGGACCCATGAGCAGCCGCGGGGGCGGTGCCACCGGGGCACCGACCGCGGTGCGCAGCAGGCGGGTGTCGCGGACCACCGGTCCCGCGACGCGGACCCCGTGCGACGGCTCCCCCACCAGCGACCCCCTCACCCGGACCTCTCGACGAACCCCTCGACCGTCCACCGCGCTCACCCTCCCCCCGCGCCCGCCGGGCGCTCCAGCAGCTGCCCCCGGGCCTCGCCGTCCAGGTCGACCCGCTGCCCGCGCCGCCAGGTGGAGCGGACGACGCCGGTCAGCGCGCGACCGTCGTAGGGCGTCACCGGGTTGCGGTGCCGCAGCGAGCGCGCGTCGACCGTCCACTCCTCCTCGGGCGCGAACACGGCGAAGTCGGCGACGGCGCCCACGGCGATCCGGCCGCGGCCGGTCAGGCCCACCAGGTCGGCCGGGGCCGAGGACATCCAGCCCACCACGGTCTCCAGGCCCACCCCCCGCTCGCGGGCGGCGGTCCACACGACGGGCAGTCCCAGCTGCACCGAGGCGATGCCGCCCCACGCGGTGCCGAAGTCGCCCTCCTCCAGGCGCTTGAGCTCCACCGTGCACGGGGAGTGGTCCGAGACGACGCAGTCGATCGTCCCGTCGAGCAGCCCGGCCCACAGCGCGTCCTGCTCGGTCCGTCCCCGGACCGGGGGGCAGCACTTGAACGTCGTGTCCCCGTCGGGCACGGCGGCGGCGTCGAGCGTCAGGTAGTGCGGGCAGGTCTCGGTGGACAGCCGCGTCCCGGCCGCCCGGGCGGCGCGCACCTCGGCCACCCCCGCGGCGGAGGACAGGTGGACGACGTGGGCCCGGGCGCCGGCGCGGGCGGCGGCCTCGGCGACCGCGCGCACCGCGACGGCCTCGGCGGAGGGCGGGCGGGAGGCGAGGAAGTCGGCGAACCGGCGGCCGCCGTCGTGGGCGTGGGCGGCGATCTCGCCGGGGTCCTCGGCGTGGACCAGCAGCAGGCCGTCGAAGCGCGCCAGCTCGGCCAGGGCCCCGCGCAGGCCGGCGGCGTCCAGCGGCGGGAACTCCTCGACCCCCGAGTCGAGCAGGAAGCACTTCACGCCGAACACCCCGGCCTCGTGCAGCGCCGCGAGCCCGCCGGCGTTGCCGGGGACCGCCCCGCCCCAGAAACCGACGTCGACCGCGCACCGCCCCCGGGCCGCGGCCCGCTTGGTGGCCAGCGCGTCCGGGTCCAGGGTCGCGGGCACGCTGTTCAGCGGCATGTCCAGCAGGGTCGTGATGCCCCCGGCGGCCGCCGCGCGGGTCGCGGAGGCGAAACCCTCCCACTCGGTGCGCCCGGGTTCGTTGACGTGGACGTGGGTGTCGACCAGCCCCGGCAGCAGGACCTCGTCGGCGGCCAGGACCACCTCCCCCGCCGCGTCCCAGGGGTGCTCCAGCGCCTCGATCCCGGCGACCCGCCCGTCGCGCACGGCCACCGACACCGCGCGCACCGTCCCGCCCACCACGGCCCGCGCCGCCCGCACCACCAGGTCCGGCCGCGGCGCACCGCCCACCGGCGGCACCGCCTCCGCCGCCGTCCCGTCCGTCCGACCGCTCACGAGCACCGGCGCACCTCCTCGACGAGCGCGGGCAGCGCGGTGCCGGCGTGGTGGATCGGCCCGGCGGTGCCGCTGAGACGGACCCCGCTGCCCCCGCGCCGCTGCGCGACGACCTCCGCGACGATCGACAGGGCGGTCTCCTCCGGGGTCCGCCCGCCCAGGTCCAGGCCGACCGGTGAGGACAGCCGCGCGAGCTCCCGCGGACCCGCGCCCGCGGCCACCAGCCGGGCCAGGCGGTCGCGGTGCGTGCGCCGCGAGCCCAGGGCGCCGACGAACCCGGCCGGCCCGCGCAGCGCCTCGCGCAGCACCGGCACGTCGAACCTCTCGTCGTGGGTCAGGACGCACACGACCGTCCGCTCGTCGACGGCCGTCGCGCGCAGGTACGCCTCGGGCCGCTGCACGACGACCTCGTCCGCGTCCGGGAACCGGGCGCGGGTGGCGAAGACGGCCCGGGCGTCGCAGACGGTCACGCGGTAGCCGAGGAAAGCGCCCAGCCGGCTCAGCGCCGCCGCCGGTTCGACGGCGCCGAACAGCAGCATCCGGGGCGGCGGGGCGAGGACCTCCAGGAGGACCTCCACCGCGGCGCGCCACCCGCCGGGACCCCCGCGCACCAGGGACCCGCCGTCCCCGCCGCCGCGCAGCGCTCCGGCCGCCGCGCCCGCGACGACCTCGTCGAGCACCCGGTCGCCCAGGCTCCCGGCCACGCCCCGGTCGTCGACGAGCAGGGTCCGCCCCAGCAGGCCGGCACCGGCCGGGCCCACCGGGCCCGCCGGGCCGACGACGGTCGCCAGCACCACGGCCCGCCCGAGCGCCTCCACCTCGACGGCCCGGCGCAACAGGTCCGCGTCCGCCCCCGCGACCGGCCGCACGAGGACGTCCAGGGTGCCGCCGCAGGTCAGCCCCACCGCGAACGGGTCGTCCAGCCCGGGCTCCACCCCGAACCGCTCGGTGCGGGCGCACCCGTCCTCCAGCGCCTGTCGGCACAGCTCGTAGACCGCGCCCTCCACGCAGCCGCCCGAGACGCTGCCGCTCACGGCCCCGTCGCCGGTCACGACGAGGGACGCGCCCACCGGTCGCGGCGCGGAACCCTCCACGCGGAACACGGTCGCCACGGCGAACGGTTCCCCCGCGGCCAGGACCCGGCGCAGCCGGGGGAACAGCTCACGCACGCTCCTCCACCCCCCGCAGCGCGCGCCACACGCGGTCGGGGCGCATCGGCAGTTCCCGCAGGCGCACCCCGACGGCGTCGCGCACCGCGTTCGCCAGGGCGGGAGCGACGGGGTTGTAGGGCGCCTCGCTCATCGACTTGGCCCCCAGCGGGCCCACCGCGTCGACGGTGTCGGCGAACAGGACCTGCGTCTCGCCGAGGTCGGCCGCGCGCGGGGCGTGGTACTCGCGCAGCGACGTCGTGGCCGGGCTGCCGTCGGCGTGGCGGTGCACCTCCTCGAAGAGGGCGGAGCCGATCGCCTGGGCCACCCCACCCTCGACCTGCCCGCGCAGCTGCACCGGGTTCAGCACGACCCCCGCGTCCACGGCGTGCACCGAGCGCAGGACCCGCACCTCACCGGTGCCGGGGTGCACGGCGACGCGGAACCCCTGGACGTTGAACGCGACCGAGCGCAGCGCCGCGTCGTCGCGGCCCTCGGCCCGCGGCCCGCCGCCGGTGGCGCGCACCGCCTCGTCGTGCAGGTCCGACAGGGAGACCGAGCGGTCCCCGCAGCGCACCCCCTCCGGTCCCAGGACGACCGCGGACTCCTCCACCCCGAACCGGGCGGCGGCCAGGGCCCGCACCTGCCCCGCGAGGCGCTCGCAGGCGGTGAGCAGCGCGCGGCCGGCGACGACGGAACCCGCAGAACCGAACGCCCCGGTGTCGTGACCGGTGACGTCGGTGTCGGCCTGGCGCAACCGCAACCGGTCGGCGGTCGTGCCCAGGGCCTGCACCGCGATCTGGGTGTGCACGGTCGTCGTGCCGTTGCCGAACTCCGCGGTGCCGACGTTCAGCTCCCACGTCCCGTCGGCCAGCAGGGCGGCGGAGACCTCGGCGACGTGCCCGCGCGGCGGGACGGTGGCGATCATCGACAGGGCGATCCCGGAACCGGTGCGCCAGCCGGGGCCCTCCGGCACGGGGTCGCCGCCGCGCGGCAGTTCCCGCTCCACCAGGTCCAGGCACTGGTCCAGTCCGTAGCTGCCGAACCGCAGCCCGTCGTCCTCACCGGTGACGGCGGGGTCGGAGGTCGCGACGAACCGGTCGCCGGGGACGACGACGTTCCTGCGCCGCACCGTGAACGGGTCCAGGCCGAGCTCGCGCGCCAGGTCGTCCAGCGCCGACTCCAGGGCGAAGACGACCTGCCCCAGGCCGTACCCGCGGAACGCCCCCGAGGGCACGGAGTTCGTGTAGACGGCCCTGGCGTCCACGCGCTTGTTCGCGCACCGGTACGTCGCCACCGACTCGTGCACGGAGTGGAACATCACCCCCGGGGAGTGGTTGCCGTAGGCGCCGGCGTCGGAGAGCAGGTCCACCGCGAGCGCGGTCAGGACGCCGTCGGCGTCCGCGCCCAGGCGCACCCGCACGCTCATCGGGTGGCGCGTCGGCAGGGCGGTGAGCGCCTCGCGGCGGGTGGTCTCGTACTGCACGGGCCGGCCGGTGCGCAGCACCGCCAGGGCCACGAGGTCTTCGACGAGCATCTCCTGCTTGCCGCCGAAACCCCCGCCCACGCGGGCGGCCAGCACCCGCACCCGCTCGCGGGGCAGGCCCAGGACGCGGGCCAGCTCGTCGCGCACGAGGAACGGCACCTGCGTGCTGCTGCGCACCACCAGGCGCCCGTCCTCGTCGAGCCAGCCCACGGCGCCGTGGGTCTCCAGCGCGAGGTGCGCGACGCGCTGGGTGCGCCAGGTGCCCTCCACGACGGCGTGCGCGGCCGCGAGCGCACCCGCCACGTCGCCGACCTCGCTGTGCAGCTCGGCGACGACGTTCGCGCCGGGGTCGGCGATGCGGCTGGCGGCGGCGTCCTTGTCGCCGTGCAGCAGCGGCGCGCCGGGCTCGCTCGCCCGGTGGGGGTCCAGGACGGCGGGCAGGACCTCGTAGTCCACGACGACCGCCCGCAGCGCCTCCTCCGCCAGCGCCACGGACTCCGCCACGGCCACCGCGACCCGCTGGCCGTGGTGGCGCAGGACGGGGTCGAGCACGAGGGTGTCGTCGGGGTCGTCGAGGCGGTCCTGGTGGCGGCCGGTGGAGAACAGCACCTGCGGGACGTCGTGGTGGGTCAGGACCAGGTGCACCCCCTCCAGCGCCGCAGCGGCGCGGACGTCGATCGAGCGGACGCGGGCGTGGGCGTGCGGACTGCGCAGCACCGCCACGTGCAGCAGCCCCGGCGGGACGTCGCCGTCGGCGAGGTCGAGGGTGAACGGCTCGGTGCCGGTGACGACGCGGTGCGCGGCCGGAGCGCCCACCGCCTGGCCCACCGCGCCGCTGCGGGCCAGCGGGGCCGGGGGCGCACCCTCCGCCGCGACCGCCTCGCGCACGGACCGGTACCCGGTGCAGCGGCACAGGTTCCCCTTGAGGTGCTCGTCGAGGTCGGCGCGCTGCTCCTCGTCCAGCGCCGCGGCGGTGACGACCATCCCCGGCGTGCAGAAACCGCACTGGAACCCGGCCGCGTCCACGAACCGCTGCTGCACCGGGTGCAGGCACCCCGCGGGGGCCAGGCCCGCGGCGGTGGTGACCTCGCGGTCCGCGGCGCGCAGCGCCGGGTACAGGCACGAGCGCACCGGCGAACCGTCCACCAGCACCGTGCAGGCGCCGCAGTCGCCGCTGTCGCAGCCCTTCTTGACCGCGGTGCAGGAGCCCTCGCGCAGCAGGGTGCGCAGGCACTGGCCCGGCCGCGGTTCCACCTCGGTGGCCGTCCCGTCCACGGTGATCTTCACGGGGCACCCCCGGGCCGGTCCAGCTCCTCGACGACCTCGGCGACGCTGCGCAGCGTCACGGCGCACCGCCAGTCCGGGTCGCCGTGCACGTCGGAGAACCACCCCGGCCCCTCCTGCACGGCGGCGCGCACGTCCCGCACCGCCCGCCCGGGGGACGGGGCGGCCGGGTAGCGCAGCACCACCGGCCGCGCCGTCGCCGCCGTCACCGCGAGCACGAACCCGCCGTCCTCGTCGGCGCGGGCGGTGACCAGCGACGCCGAGCGCCCCAGCCGCTGCAGCGAGGTGCGGCGCGAGGCGGTGCGCCCGCGCAGCGCCCGCTCGGGCAGCTCCAGCGCCCGCACCACCTCCCCGGACCGCAGCGCGGTGCGCCCGTCCCCCAGCACGAACTCCTCGACCGGCAGGCGCCGGGTGGACCCGTCCGCGCCCCACAGCTCCACCGCGCCGTCGAGGGCGACCGCCAGGGAGGTCACGGCACCCGCCGGCAGCGCCGTGCACACGTTGCCGCCGACGGTGGCCGCCGCCCGCACCGCCGGGGAGGCCAGGAGCGCCCGCACGCACCAGCGCAGCAGCGGGTGCGCCGACCAGCCCGGGCGGGCCGGCACGGCGGCCAGCTCGGCCACGGGGCAGGTCGCGGCCAAGCGCAGGCCCCGCGCCGAGACGGTCCACGGCTCCCAGCCCATGGCGGTCAGGTCCACCAGGACGCGCAGGTGCGGCTGCTCGCACGAGAACAGCCACGTGCCCCCGGCCAGGACGGCGGTGCCCGCCGCGCCGGTGTGCGCGAGGGCCAGCGCGGCGCGGTCCCGCACGGGGATGATGGCCTCGACCGCGTTCAGGTCCACGGGCGCGAGCCCCCCTCGAGACGGTGGAGGTGCGTGTGCGGGTCCGCGACCTGCTGCCGGGACGGGACGGCGAGGGACCCGCGGGTGCGGGCGCCGGGCTGCGGATGATCGCCGGGGAGCCCGCGGCGCTGCAGCGCCCCGTCACCGGCACCAGCACCGTGGACCTGCTCGACCCCGGCCGCTACGTCGGCGTGGCCCACCTGGTGCTCACCGGCCTGGCGTGGCGCCGCGACGGCGCCGACAGCGAGCGCTTCGTCGCCGCGGTCGCCGACGCCGGGGCCAGCGCCCTCGCGGTCGGCGAGGGCCTGCTCGGGGAGGTGCCCGAGGACGTCGTGCGGGCCGCCCGCCGCCACCGGCTGCCCGTCTTCGCGGTACCCGCCGACCTGCCCTTCCACCAGGTCAGCGCGCGCGTGGCCGCCGCCGTCGCGCCGGGCGCGGGCGGGGGTGCGGGCACCGGGCCGGCCGACGACGGCGCCCTGCTGCGGCTGCTGCGCGGCCTGGCCGAGGGGCGCCCCCTGGCCGAGCAGGCCGAGGACGTCGCCGCGCACCTGGGCGGCCCCGTGCGCGTGCTGTCGGCCACCGGCCGGCAGGTGGTGCCCGGGCCGGTGCCGCTGCGCGAGGACGAGGTCGACGACGCCGTGCGCGCCGGGGCGCGCGCGGCCGCCGCCCCGGCCCTGGTGCACCTGGTGGCCGGCGCGGCGCAGGTGCGCCCGGTGGCCGCCGAGGACCCCGCCGAGCGCTGGTGGGTGCTCACCGACGCCGGTGCCCCCGCCGCGGCGGGCGCGCTGCTCGACGCGCTCGCCGGGGCGGTCGCGGTGCACCGGCGCACGGCCGCGGCACCCCCGGCTCCGCGGGGGGACGTCGTGGTGGCCCTGGCCGGCGGGGCGTGGTCCGCGCGCGCCCTGGCCGACGCCCTGGCCGACGTGCCGCACCGGGTGCAGGTCACCTCCAGCGGCGCCACCGCCGTCGTCCAGGACCGCCCCGACCTCCTCGCGCTGCTGCGCCGGCGCCTGTCGCGCCTGGCGCCCTCCCTCGGCGCCCGCCGGCTGCTCGTCGGCGTGAGCCGCGCCGGCGAGGGGGGCGAGGACGCGGTGGCCGGCGCCCGGCGCGCCCTCGCCGCCGCGCACGAGAGGACCGCGGGCCCCGTCGCCGTCGTGCAGGACACCGCCACCGGCACGGTCGTGGACCTGCTGCGCACCGTCCCGGCCCGCGAGCGCGCCGCGTTCGCGCGCCGCGTCCTGGGGCCGGTCCTCGACGACGGCGAGCTGCTCACGACGCTGCGCGCGCACCTGCGCCACGGCCTCTCGCCCACCCGCACCGCGCAGGCGCTGCACGTGCACCAGAACACCGTCCGCTACCGGGTGGGCCGCCTGGAGGAGCTGCTCGGCCGGGACCTGCGCGACGTCGCCGACCTCGCCGACGTGCACGTCGCCCTGCGGCTGCACGACGACCTCGACGACCCCGGTGGTCCGGGCGACCTCGACGGGCACGGCGCGGCCCCTCAGTAGTCGACGCGCGCAGTGCTCGTCAGCCACGCGTCGAAGGGGTCGGTGGCCGTGGGGACGCGCCGCTGGAGCACCGCGGTGGACCACGACGCCCGGTCGGTGGAGAACAGCTCGTAGAACGTGCGGTCGTCGAAACCGCCGCGGGCGGCGTCGTGGCGGTCGGCGGCGTACACGACGCGGTCCACCCGCGCCCACAGCGAGGAGGCCAGGCACATCGGGCACGGCTCGCAGCTGGAGTACAGCGTGCTGCCGTGCAGGGAGAACGTGCCGGTGCGCCGGCACGCGTCCCGGATGGCCTGGACCTCGGCGTGCGCGGTGGGGTCGTTGTCGCGGGTGACCCGGTTCTGCCCCGTCGCCAGCAGCTGCCCGTCGCGCACGAGCACCGCGCCGAACGGACCGCCGCCCTCGGCGACGTTGCGCGTCGCCAGTTCCACGGCCCGGTCCAGGAAGCGCGCGTCGGCGCCCTCGGGGCTCACGCCCACGCCTCCGGCGCCGCCGGGAACTCGTCGTCCGCGACGACGGCCCGGATCAGCCCGTAGGGGCGGTCGTCGGCGTGGAACACCTCGCCGCGGTCCGGGACGCCGAAGCGCGCCACGTCGTAGCCGACGTGGTGCTTGTTCGGCGCCGTCAGCCGGATCTCGACCGCCTCGGGGACGCGTTCGAGGGCGCAGCGGCCCATGTGCCACAGGGTCTGCTGCAGGGCCAGGGAGTGCAGCGTCGCGAACTGCTCGACCAGCGCCTCGCGGACCGCCGCGTGCGCGGCGTCGACGTCGAACCCGGCCGCCACGGCCGCCGGGGCGTAGCGCCACGTCGCCTCCAGGGACGTCGCCAGCACCCGGTCGTCCGTCTCCGGCAGGGTCGTGTACTCGTCGACGAGGAAACCCCTGAACTGCGAACCGGTGGACTTCAGCAGCGTGAGGTCCTCCAGGCCGGCGAGCAGGTGCACGACCCGCGCCCCGCCCTCGTCGCTGACGACGGCGGCGGCCGTGCGGACCTCGGCGCCGGAGCGCACCCAGGTGTGGTCGTGCTCCACCCCGCCGACCCGCGCCCGCGTCCACGGGTACGCCTCGACGTCGACGCGCGCGGCGCTGACGGGGGCGACGTCGTCGACGAAGTGGCGGGCGAGGGCCAGCGCGTACCCCTCGACGGTCGTGGCGCCGTCCGCGGCGGCGTACGCGAACGCGGTGTTCTTCTGCGAGTCCGTCGGCAGGACCTTGGACTGGTCCCCGTGCAGGTACGCGTCGGCGAAGTCCCCGCGCAGCGTCGTCGTGACGTTGAGGTCGACGACCTCGTGGCGGGCGGTGTCCCGCCGGAAGCGGACGACCCGGTTCTCGGCCTTGCCGTAGCGGTGGTCCGCCAGCACGATCGGCACGGTCAGCTCCCGCGGTAGGTGGAGTAGGCGAACGGCGACAGCAGCAGGGGCACGTGCAGGTGCGCGGGCCCGTCCGCGGCGACGGTGAAGGCGACGACGACCTCCGGGTGGAACGTCTCGCGCCCGGCGGCGGCGAACCACTCCCCCGTGGCGAACGCCAGGCGGTGCGGCCCGGCACCGAGGTCGGCGCCCAGCCCGGCGCGGCCGTCCTCGTCGGTGCGGCCCCGCGCCAGGACGTCGTGCCCGGGGCCGGTGAGGACGAGGCCGACGCCCGCCGCCGCGGTCCCGGTGACGGCGTCGAGGACGTGGGTGGACAGGGTCGTCACGACGTCCTCCCGGGGGCGGCGCCCGGAGCCCCGTCCGCAGCGCCGGCCAGGACGCGCGCCAGCCGCAGGCGGGTGATCTCCGCGAGCTCCCGGCGCAGCACGGCGCGCTCGGTGGCCCGGTCGTTGCCCAGCCGGGCGCGCAGCAGCGCGAGCAGCTCGTCCGCGCCGCGCCCGGCCGCGCGCACCAGGTACACGTGGCCGAAGCGGGCCTCGTAGGCGCGGTTGCCGGCCGCGAGCTCCTCGAGCACGGCCGGGTCGGCGGTCAGCGCCGCGGCCTGCTCGCGGCGCGAGGACGCCTCCGCCGACCGCTCCCCGATGCGGGGGTGGGCCGCCAGCGCGACGTCCACGTCCTCCTCGGCGGCGGCGGCCAGCGCGGCGTCGGCGGCGTCCAGCAGCGCGGTCGCGGTGGGGAACGGGCGCTGCGCCACCACGGCGTCGGCCCACCCGGGGGCGCGGCAGCACGACAGCAGCAGGTCGCGGAACTCGCCGTCGGGGAGGCCGTTCACGGCGGCGGGGCCGTGAGCGCCCCGCTCGGTGGTGCTCACCACGGGTCCTCCTGCGGGTGGGGGACGGCCAGTGTTCCCGGGCGGGGCGGCGGAGCGCAGCGGCCGGACCTCCAACGTTCCGGCGGCCCGGGCGCGCTGCGTCGTCGGAACCACCAAGCGGTGCGGCGCGCGGAACCCGCCGGAAACCCGCCGGAAACACGGCCGGTCCAGCGCCCCCGTCGACGCCGACCCGCCGGAGCGGACCGACCACCGAGGACCCGCGGGCCGGCCGACGGTGCCGTGGTGGGATGGGCGCGTGCCGGTCCTGGGCGTGGTGCTCGCAGCGGGTGCGGGGACGCGCGCCGGGGTGCCGAAGGCGCTGCTGCGCACGCGGGACGGCACCGGCTGGGCGGCCCGTACGGCGCAGGTGCTCCGCGCCGGCGGCTGCGCGCCGGTCGCCGTCACCGTCGGCGCCGCCGCGGACGAGGTCCGCGCGGGCCTGCCGGACGACGTGGACGTGCTGGGGGTGCCGGACTGGCGCCGCGGCCCGGGAGCGGGCGTCCTCGCGGCGCTGCGCCACGGGCGGGCCGTGGGCGCACGGGCGCTGCTGCTGACGCTGGTGGACCTGCCGGACGTCACCGCGGCCGACGTGGCCCGGGTGCTGGACGCCGCCGCGCCGGACCCCTCGGACGCCCTCGTGCGCGGCGGGTGGCGGGGCCGCGGCGGGCACCCGGTGCTCCTGGGGCACCGGCACTGGGACCGCGCGGCGGAGTGCGCCGCGTCCGGGGCGGGGCTGCGGGAACTGCTGCGCCGGGGGTGCCGCCAGGTCGAGGTGGCGGGCGCCCTGCGGGACGCGGACACGCCGGACGCCCTGCCGGCCGGCACCCGCTACCCGCCCGGGACGGCGCGGCCCGCCCGGGACGGCTGAGGCGGGCCGACCCCCCGGCCCACCCACCGGACCCGTCCGGCGGGTGGGCCGGACCCGTCAGGCGTTGGCGACCAGGCCGAGCTCCGCGGCGTTGGCCAGCCCGGGGTGCTGCGGCAGCACGCGCACCGTGTAGCCGAACGGCCCGGTCTGGCGCAGGGACAGCTCGCCCTCGAAGCGGTGCCGGCCGTCGCCGAACGCCTCCGCGTGCCGCAGCGTCACCACGCCGGAGGGGGTCAGGACGTCCGACTCGGAGACCCGCCCGTGCACGACCTGCACCTGCACGTCGCCCGGCTCCAGCGCGCCGAGGGTGACGAAGCTGCGCACGTGCAGCACGTCGCCCACCTCGGCGGAGTCACCCACCCCGGAGGACTCCACGTGGTCCACGCGCACCAGCGGCCACTGCTCGCGGACCCCGGCCTTCCAGCGCGCCACCTCGCGGGCGCCCGCCGCCGAGCCCGCGGCGGCGGCGCGGCCGGCCGCGGCCGCCGGCAGGTACAGCTGCTGCACGTAGTCCTGCACCATGCGGCTGGCCAGGACCTTCGGGCCCAGCGAGGCCAGCGTGTGCCGGACCATCTCCAGCCAGCGCGGGGGCAGGCCGCGCTCGTCGCGGTCGTAGAAGCGCGCGGCGACGGAGTTCTCCACCAGGTCGTACAGGGCCGCGGCCTCGAGGTCGTCGCGGTGCTCGGGGTCGTCGACGCCGTCGGCGGTGGGGATGGCCCAGCCGTTGCCGCCGTCGTACCACTCGTCCCACCAGCCGTCGAGGATCGACAGGTTCAGCCCGCCGTTGAGGGCGGACTTCATGCCGGAGGTCCCGCACGCCTCGAAGGGGCGCAGCGGGTTGTTCAGCCACACGTCGCAGCCGGGGTAGAGGGTCTGCGCCATCGTGATGTCGTAGTTGGGCAGGAACACGATGCGGTGGCGGACCTCCGGGTCGTCCGCGAAGCGCACCATCTGCTGGATGAGGCGCTTGCCGGTCTCGTCGGCCGGGTGCGACTTGCCGGCGATGACCAGCTGCACGGGCCGCTGCGGGTGCAGCAGCAGCCGCTTCAGGCGCTCGGGGTCGCGCAGCATGAGGGTCAGGCGCTTGTAGGTGGGCACGCGGCGGGCGAAGCCGATGGTGAGGACGTCGGGGTCCAGCACCTCCCGCGTCCAGGCCAGCTCGGCCTCGCTGGCGCCGCGCTGCAGCCACGACAGGCGCAGGCGGCGGCGGGCGTCCTCGACGAGGCGGGCGCGCAGCACGCGCCGGGTGCGCCACACCTCCTCGTCGGGCACCTGGTCGACCTTCTCGAAGCCGTCGCCGGTGGCGACCAGCTCGCGGCCGATGTAGCGCTTGCCCATCTCCATGACCTCCGGCGCCACCCACGTGGGGGCGTGCACGCCGTTGGTGATGGAGGAGATCGGGACCTCGGGGGCGTCGAAGCCCGGCCACAGGCCGCCGAACATGCCGCGGGAGACGGCGCCGTGCAGCTGCGAGACGCCGTTGGCGCGCTGCGCCAGCCGCAGGCCCATCACCGCCATGTTGAACACGCCCGGGTCGCCGCCGGGGTAGTCCTCCGCGCCCAGGGCGAGGATGCGGGCGACGGGGACGCCCGGCAGCGGGTTCTGCGCGCCGAAGTACAGCTCGATCTGGTCGCGGCCGAAGCGGTCGATGCCGGCCGGCACGGGGGTGTGCGTGGTGAACACCGTGGCCGCGCGCACGGCCTCCAGCGCCTCCTCGAAGCTCAGGCCGCGGGCCACGTGCTCGGCGATGCGCTCCACGCCCTGGAAGCCGGCGTGCCCCTCGTTGGTGTGGTACGCCTCCGGCTCGGGGGCGCCGGTCAGGCGCGACCACAGGCGCAGGGCGCGCACGCCGCCCACGCCGCACAGCAGCTCCTGCTGCAGGCGGTGCTCCCCGCCGCCGCCGTACAGGCGGTCGGTGATGCCCCGGGCCGCCTCGTCGTTCTCCTCCACGTCGGAGTCCAGCAGCAGCAGCGGCACGCGCCCGACCTGCGCGCGCCACACGTGCGCGACGAGCCGGCGCCCGCCGGGCAGGTCCAGGGACACCTTCGCGGGCGTGCCGTCGTCCTCGCGCAGCAGCGACAGCGGCAGGCCGTCGGGGTCGAGGACCGGGTAGGTCTCCTGCTGCCAGCCGTCGCGCGAGAGCGACTGCTTGAAGTACCCGGTGGCGTAGAAGAGGCCGACGCCGACGACCGGCACCGCGAGGTCGCTGGCGGACTTCAGGTGGTCGCCGGCGAGGATGCCCAGGCCGCCGGAGTACTGCGGCAGCGCGCCGGTGATGCCGAACTCCATCGAGAAGTAGGCCACGGCCGCGGGGGCGTCCGCGCCCAGGTCCGCGTACCAGCCGGGCCGCGCCAGGTAGGTGCGCAGGTCGGCCGCCGCGGCGTCCACGCGCGCGACGAACGCCGCGTCCGCGGCCAGGGCGTCGAGCCGTTCGGTGCTCAGGGCACCCAGCAGGGCGCCGGGCTCGCGGTGGACCGCCTGCCACGCGGCCGGGTCCATCGACTCGAACAGGTCGCGGGTGGGCTTGTGCCACGACCAGCGCAGGTTGCTCGCCAGGTCCCCCAGCGGCGCCAGCGGCGCGGGCAGGACGGTGCGGACGGTGAAGCGGCGGATGGCTCTCACGGTCAGCAACGTAGCCGCGCGGGGGGCCCGCGCGCAGTCCTCCGGGCACTCCTCCGGCACTCCCCGGGGCGCTCCCCGGGGCGCTCCCCCGGGCGCTCCCCCGGGCGCTCCCCCGGGCGCTCCCCCGGGCGCTCCCCCGCACCCCGTCCCCCGCGCGCCCCCGCGCCCGCCGGGACCGCGCCGGAGCCGGGCGCGGCCCCCCGGGCGCGACGACGCGACGGCGGGCACGGTCCTCGGTAGGTTGCCGCACGTGACGACGACGGAGCACTCCACGGCGGCGCGCGCGAGCACGGCCGCGCGCGGCACGAAGGTCGGGCGCATCCCCGTGCTGGGCGTGAGCCCGGTCGTCGACGACGGCCGCTGGCCCGCCAAGGCCGTCCCGGGCGAGCAGGTGCCCGTCTCGGCGACGGTCTTCCGCGAGGGCCACGACGCCGTGGCGGCCACGGCCGTCCTGGTGCGCCCGGACGGCAGCGAGCTGACCGCGCGGATGACCCTGGGCACCCCCGGCCTGGACGACCACCACGCCGTCCTGACGCCCGACGCCCCCGGCGAGTGGGGCCTGCGCGTGGAGGGCTGGTCCGACCCGTACGGCACGTGGGAGCACGACGCCACCATCAAGGTGCGCGCCGGGGTGGACAGCGCCCTCATGCTCGAGGAGGGCGCCCGGCTGCTGGAGCGCGCCGCGGCGCTGCCGGGCCGCGACGAGGAGGGCGCCGGGGCGCTGCGGCACGCCGCGGCCCGGCTGCGCGACACCTCCCTGGACGACAAGACCCGCCTGCAGGCCGGCCTGGCGGGCGACGTGCACGCCGCCCTGGAGCGGCTGCCGCTGCGCGAGATGGTCAGCCCCTCCCCGACCTTCCCGCTGCGGGTGGAGCGGCAGCTGGCGGCCTTCACGAGCTGGTACGAGTTCTTTCCGCGCTCCGAGGGCGCCCGCTGGGACGAGGAGGCCGGCCGCTGGGTCTCCGGCACGTTCCGCACCGCCGCCGAGCGGCTGCCCGCGATCGCCGAGATGGGCTTCGACGTCGCCTACCTCACGCCCGTGCACCCCATCGGCCGCACCAACCGCAAGGGCCCGAACAACAGCCTCGTCGCCGGCCCGCTGGACCCCGGCTCGCCGTACGCCATCGGCGCGGCCGAGGGCGGGCACGACGCGCTGCACCCGGACCTGGGCACCTTCGAGGACTTCGACTTCTTCGTCGCCCGCGCCCGCGAGCTGGGCCTGGAGGTGGCCCTGGACCTGGCGCTGCAGTGCTCCCCGGACCACCCGTGGGTCACCGAGCACCCGGAGTGGTTCACCACCCGGGCCGACGGCACCATCGCCTACGCGGAGAACCCGCCGAAGAAGTACCAGGACATCTACCCGCTGAACTTCGACAACGACCCCGAGGGCATCTACGCCGAGGTCAAGCGGGTCGTGGACGTGTGGATCGAGCACGGCGTCACGCTCTTCCGCGTCGACAACCCGCACACCAAGCCGGTGGAGTTCTGGGAGTGGCTCATCGCCGAGGTGAACCGCGAGCACCCGGAGGTGGTGTGGCTGTCGGAGGCGTTCACCAAGCCGGCGATGATGCACACGCTGGCCAAGGTGGGCTTCCAGCAGTCCTACTCCTACTTCGCCTGGCGCAACGCCGCGTGGGAGCTGCGCGAGTACCTGACGCAGCTGACCACCGAGTCGGCCCACTACATGCGGCCCAGCTTCTGGCCCACCACGCACGACATCCTCACCCCGACGATGCAGTACGGCGGGCCGCCGGTGTTCAAGCTGCGCGCCGTCCTCGCAGCGCTGCTGAGCCCGTCCTGGGGCATCTACACCGGCTACGAGCTCGTCGAGCACGCCGCCCGCCCCGGCGCCGAGGAGCAGCTGGACAACGAGAAGTACCAGTACCGCCCGCGCGACTTCGCCCGCGCCGAGCGCGAGGGCTGGAGCCTGGCGCCGTACCTGACGAAGCTCAACCGGGTCCGCCGCGACCACCCGGCGCTGCAGCAGCTGCGGGGCACCGCCTTCCACGCCACCGACGACGAGAACGTCCTGGCGTTCTCCCGGCGCAAGGTCACGGCTGAGGGCGAGGACCTGATCATCGTCGTGGTGAACCTGGACCCGCACGCCGTGCGCGAGACGACGGTGCACCTGGACATGGCGGCCCTGGGCCGGACGTGGTCGGACCGCTTCACCGTGACCGACCTGCTCACCGGCGCCACCTACGAGTGGGGCGAGCACGACTACGTGCGCCTGGACCCGTACACCGAGCCGGCGCACGTCTTCCACGTCCGCGGCGCCTGAGCCGTGGACGCCCTCCCCGCCACCGCACCGGGACTGCGGCACGACCCGCAGTGGTACAAGACGGCCGTCTTCTACGAGGCGCTGGTGCGCGCGTTCTCGGACTCCAACGGGTCCGGCAGCGGCGACTTCGCCGGCCTGGTCAGCCGCCTGGACTACTTGCAGTGGCTGGGCGTGGACTGCCTCTGGCTGCCGCCGTTCTTCGCCTCGCCGCTGCGCGACGGCGGGTACGACATCTCCGACTACAACGCCGTCCTGCCCGAGTTCGGCACGCTGCCGGAGTTCCAGCGGCTCGTGCAGGAGGCCCACCAGCGGGGCATCCGGATCATCATCGACCTGGTGATGAACCACACCAGCGACCAGCACCCGTGGTTCCAGGCCAGCCGCTCCGACCCCGACGGCCCGTACGGGGACTTCTACGTCTGGAGCGACACCGACGAGAAGTACACCGAGGCGCGCATCATCTTCGTCGACACCGAGACGTCGAACTGGACGTTCGACCCGGTGCGCCGGCAGTTCTTCTGGCACCGCTTCTTCTCCCACCAGCCGGACCTCAACTACGAGAACCCGGCCGTGGAGGAGGCGATGTTCGACACCGTCCGCTTCTGGATGGACATGGGCATCGACGGGTTCCGCCTGGACGCCGTGCCCTACCTGTACGAGGAGGAGGGCACCGACGGGGAGAACCTGCCGCAGACGCACGCGTTCCTGCGGCGGCTGCGGCGCATGGTCGACGAGGAGTACCCCGGCCGGGTGCTGCTGGCCGAGGCCAACCAGTGGCCCTTCGACGTCGTGGAGTACTTCGGCACCGAGGAGGAGCCGGAGTGCCACATGTGCTTCCACTTCCCCGTCATGCCGCGCCTGTACTACGCGCTGCGCGAGGGCCGAGCCACGCCGATCACGGACATCCTGTCCGCGACGCCCGACATCCCCGTCGCCAGCGGCCAGTGGGGCACGTTCCTGCGCAACCACGACGAGCTGACGCTGGAGATGGTCACCACCGAGGAGCGCGCCGCCATGTACGGCTGGTACGCGCCCGACCCGCGCATGCGCGCCAACGTCGGCATCCGCCGGCGGCTGGCGCCGCTGCTGGACAACTCCCGCCCCGAGATCGAGCTCATCCACGCGATGGTGCTGTCCCTGCCGGGCAGCCCGTGCCTGTACTACGGCGACGAGATCGGCATGGGCGACAACATCTGGCTGGACGACCGCGACGCGGTGCGCACCCCGATGCAGTGGACGCCGGACCGCAACGCCGGCTTCTCCTCCGCCGACCCCGGCAAGCTGTACCTGCCGACGATCCAGTCGCTGGTCTACAACTACCAGTCGGTCAACGTGGAGGCGCAGCTGGCGACGTCCAGCTCGCTGCTGCACTGGGTGCGCAGCGTCCTGGCCGTGCGCCGGCGCCACCCCGCGTTCGGCCTGGGCGAGTACCGGCCCCTGACGTCCCGGCGCTCCGCCGGGGTGGACGGGCCCGCCCCCGACGAGCGCGACGACCACCCCGCCGCGACGTGCGACAACGACGCCGTCCTGGCGTTCCTGCGCGTCCTGGCCCCGACCCCCGAGCTGGAGGGAGAGACCGTCTTGTGCGTCAACAACCTCTCCGACAACCCGCAGGCCGCGCGGCTGCGCCTGCCCGACCACGCCGGGGCCGCCGTGCGGGACCTGTTCGGCGGCGCCTCGTTCCCCGCGGTCGACGCCGACGGCTGCCTGACCGTCACCCTCGGCTCGCGCGGCTTCTACTGGCTCGGTCTGGGGGCCGCCGCGTGAGCGCCGGTCCCGCCACCACCGCGGCCGGGGTCACCGACCCGCTCGCCGGCCTGCTGGCCGACTGGGCTCCTCGCCAGCGCTGGTTCGCCCACAAGGGCTCCGCCGTGCGCGTGGAGCGCCTCGAGCGCACCACCCTCGACGAGACCGGCGTGGCCCACCTCGTCGCGCTCACCGTCTCCACGACGCCGGCGGAGAGCGGCGCGGCACCGGTGTCCACCGTCTACCAGGTCCCGGTGACCGTGCGGCACGCCCCCGACGACGCCCTCGCGCACGCCCTCGTCGGGCACCTGCCCGACGTCGACGGGTTCCCCGTGTGGGTCTACGACGGCCCCCACGACCCCACCTTCACCCGCGCGCTGCGCGTCCTGGTGGCCTCCGAGGAGGGCGCCGGTGACCGCGCGTTCGGCGCGCAGGGCACCAGCGCCGACGGCGGGCTCGGTGTGCCGGTGGAGGCCCGGACGAAGGTCCTGTCGGGCGAGCAGTCGAACACCTCCCTGGTCATCACCCCCGACGACGGCGGTCCCGCCCTCATCGCCAAGGTCTTCCGCGTCCTCAACGCCGGCGACAACCCCGACGTGGTCGTGCAGACCGCGCTGGCCGCCGCCGGCTGCGAGCGCGTGCCCCGCCCCGCCGGGTGGGTCGACGGCACGTGGACCGCGCCCGACGGCACCCGCGCGCGCGGTCACCTGGCGCACCTGACCGAGTTCCTCGCCGGCTCCGAGGACGCCTGGCGGGTCGCCACCGCCGCGGTGGCCGGTGGGCGCGCCTTCGACACCGAGGCCGCCGCCCTGGGCCGGGCCACCGCCGAGGTGCACGCCGTGCTGGCCGGCACCCTGCCCACCGAGCCGGCCACCCCCGAGCGGCTCGCCGCCGTCGCCGACGCCCTCGCCGCCCGCGTGGCGTGGGCCGCCGCCGAGGTGCCCGCGCTGCGCGAGCTGGCCGGAGCGGCCCGCGAGCGCGTGGAGGCCGTGCGCTCGGTCACCGGCGCGCCGGACCTGCAGCGCGTGCACGGCGACTACCACCTCGGGCAGGTCCTGCACTCGGCCGCGCGCGGCTGGGTGCTGCTGGACTTCGAGGGCGAGCCGCTGCGCCCGCTGGCCGAGCGCAGCCTGCCGGACCTGGCGCTGCGCGACGTGGCCGGGATGCTGCGCTCCTTCGACTACGCCGGCAGCTCCGCCGGTCCGGCCGCCGGGGTCGACCCGGAGGCGGCGCGGACCTGGGCGCTGGCCTGCCGCGAGGCGTTCCTCGCCGGCTACGCGGAGGTGGCGGGCACCGGTCCGGCCGTCGACGCCCGCGTCGACGGCTCCCCCGCGCAGGTGCTGCTGGGCGCCCTGGAGCTGGACAAGGCCCTGTACGAGGTGGTCTACGAGGCCCGCAACCGCCCCACGTGGCTGGACGTGCCCCTGGGCGCCGTCCGCCGCCTGCTGAGCTGAGGCTCCGCGACCGCGCCGAGAGGCGACCCACCGTTCCCCCCGGGAGACTGACCGACATGAGCTCTGCGCCCATCCCCGCCCCCGTCGACGCCGACGACCTGGCCAGGGTCGCCGCGGGTGCGCACTGGTCGCCGCACTCGGTGCTCGGCGCGCACCCCCACGACGGCGCCGTCACCTGGCGCGTCCTGCGCCCCTTCGCCTCCACCGTCACCGTCGTCACGCAGGACGGCTCGCGCGTCGGCCTCGTGCACGAGTACGACGGCGTGTGGGTCGGCGTGCTGCCCGGCGCCGAGGTCGGCGACTACCGCGTCGAGACGTCCTACCCGGGCGGGGAGCCGGTCACGGCCGACGACCCGTACCGGTTCCTGCCCACCCTCGGCGAGGTCGACCTGCACCTCGTCGGCGAGGGCCGCCACGAGCAGCTGTGGGACGTGCTCGGCGCGCACGTGAAGCGCTGGCCGGGCGCGATCGGCCCCGTCGAGGGCACGGCGTTCGCCGTGTGGGCGCCCAACGCGCGCGCCGTGCGCGTCGTCGGGGACCACAACCACTGGAACGGCCGCGAGCACGCGATGCGCTCGCTGGGCTCCTCCGGCGTCTGGGAGCTGTTCGTGCCCGGCGTGGGCGCCGGCAGCCGCTACAAGTTCGAGATCCTCGGCGCGGACGGGCACTGGCGGCAGAAGGCCGACCCGATGGCGCAGGCCACCGAGGTGCCACCCGCCACCGCCTCCGTCGTCGCGGACAGCTCGTACACCTGGGGCGACGCGGAGTGGCTGGAGCGCCGCGCGGCCACCGACCCGCACGCCGGGCCGATCTCCGTCTACGAGGTGCACCTGGGCTCCTGGCGGCAGGGCCTGGGCTACCGGGAGCTGGCCGACGAGCTCGTCGAGTACGTCACCGACGCCGGGTTCACCCACGTGGAGTTCCTGCCGGTCATGGAGCACCCGTTCGGCGGCTCGTGGGGCTACCAGGTGACCTCCTACTTCGCGCCGACGTCGCGCTGGGGCTCGCCCGACGAGCTGCGCCACCTCATCGACCGCCTGCACCAGGCGGGCATCGGCGTCATCATCGACTGGGTCCCGGGGCACTTCCCCAAGGACGAGTTCGCGCTGGCCCGCTTCGACGGCGCCCCCCTGTACGAGCACCCCGACCCGCGCCGCGGCGAGCAGATGGACTGGGGCACGTACGTCTTCGACTTCGGCCGCAGCGAGGTGCGCAACTTCCTCGTCGCCTCGGGGCTGTACTGGCTGGAGGAGTTCCACGCCGACGGCCTGCGCGTGGACGCGGTCGCCTCGATGCTCTACCTGGACTACTCCCGCGCCGAGGGCCAGTGGCTGCCCAACCAGTTCGGCGGCCGGGAGAACCTGGAGGCGATCAGCTTCCTGCAGGAGGCCAACGCCACCGCCTACAAGCGCACCCCCGGCATCATGATGATCGCCGAGGAGTCCACCGCGTTCCCCGGCGTCACCGCGCCCACCAGCGGCGGCGGCCTCGGGTTCGGGCTGAAGTGGAACATGGGCTGGATGCACGACTCGCTGGCCTACGTCTCCGAGGACCCGGTGCACCGGCAGTACCACCACGGCGAGCTGACGTTCAGCCTCGTGTACGCCTTCAGCGAGAAGTTCTGCCTGCCCATCTCCCACGACGAGGTCGTCCACGGCAAGGGATCGCTGCTGCGCAAGATGCCGGGCGACCGGTGGCAGCAGCTGGCCAACGTGCGCGCCTACCTGGCCTACATGTGGAGCCACCCGGGCAAGCAGCTGCTGTTCATGGGCGCCGAGCTCGGCCAGGAGGCCGAGTGGTCGGAGGCGCGCTCGCTGGACTGGTGGCTGCTGGACACCCCCTGGCACAAGGGCCTGCACGACCTCGTGCGCGAGCTGAACGCGACCTACAAGGCGCGCCCGGAGCTGTGGTCGCAGGACTTCACGTCCGACGGGTTCAGCTGGATCGACGGCGGCGACAGCGAGCGCAACCTCATCTCCTACGTGCGCTGGTCGGCCGACGGGAAGCCGCTGGTGGCCGTCTGCAACTTCGCCGGCAGCCCGTACGAGGACTTCCGCGTCGGCCTGCCGCACGGCGGGACGTGGCGCGAGCTGCTCAACACCGACGCCGAGCGCTTCGCCGGTTCCGGCGTGGTCAACACCGGCCCCCTCGTCGCCGAGGAGCGGGAGTGGAACGGCCGCGAGCACTCCCTCGCCCTGCGCGTGCCGCCGCTGGGCGTCACCTGGCTGGTGCCGGCGGACGACTGACGAGCCCGCCCGGGACGAGCAGGTCCCGGCGCGACGCGGCCCCGGTCCCCTGAGGGGACCGGGGC